>JBHLLM010000245.1:0-4871 GCA_048885575.1 Candidatus Hermodarchaeota archaeon | reverse complement strand
ATTACTCCGGAATATATTTTTGATGTATTAGTTCAAAACCTTTTATCTTCTTATATCAGGCATAAATCAGGAGAGTTTTATACTCCACCCTTTATCGTTAAAAAAATGGTAAAGGAAACCTATAAGTTTGGGGATAAAGTTCTTGATCCTTGCTGTGGTTCAGGAAACTTCTTAATTGAAATTATAAAAACGATTTTAAGCTCTAATCATACTGATAAAGACAAAGTTAGAGCTTTAAAAAAGGTTTACGGCTACGATATAAATCCTGTTTCAGTTTATTTAACGAAAGTCAATTTACTCTATTTATTAAGAGAAAAGTTTGTTAAGATTAGCCTAAATTTCAAAATAACTGACTTTTTATTCCAAGAAGAAGAAACTAAGAAAGAATTTGATTTGATAATAGGAAATCCTCCTTGGTTTACTTTAAGAGATATCGATTTTCTGAAATACCAAGAAGAAATAAAAAACCTATCTGAATCACTTGAGATTAAACCTCTTCCTAAAAATGTGCTGAATATAGAGATTGCATCGTTGTTTTTTTATAAAGCCAAACTCACTCATATGAAAAATGAAGGAAAGATCTTTTTTGTAATCACTAATGGAGTGATAAACGGGTCTCACGCAGCTCGTTTTCGTAATTTTAAAGGATTTAAAAACATAAAGATATGGGGATTCACGCAAGAAATTACGAATATATTCAACATTGACTTTATCTGTATCTTTGCTCAGAAATCCAATAATGAAGTTCTGAATGCTAATCTTAAGATTCCCCTATTTATTTTTTCAATAAAAAATGATGGAAATAAATTGAATTATTTTGATTCAGTAAATTTAGTTTTAGAAAAAACTGAAACTATGGTACCTTATCATGTAGAAACTAGAGCACATAAAACTTATACTAATAAGTTGATAACGAAAGATGAATTTGAGAAACTCATACCAATTGAAACAAGTAAATATAAGAACTTATTCCATAAAGGGGCTGATCTAAATCCACATAATTTAATATTCGTGAAATATAAAGAAGTTGATAATTCGCTCGTAAGAATTGATTCTGATATTAGAGTTTTCAAGAGGGCTAAAGAACCATGGAATAAAAAAATGTTTACGAATGAGATAATTGAAAAAAAATATCTCTTTAAAGTTATTAAAAGCACAGAATTGGTGAAGTTTCACGTATATGATTACTATTATGTCTTCTTACCTCTAAGAAGAGAAGATTTACTTTTTAATTATGATACATTAGAGAAAAATGCTAAAAAATTCTACGACAAGATAAATCAAATCTATTTAGATGTTAAAAAAGAATCAACTAAAAACAAATCGTTAATGGATAACTTAAATAGGTGGTCTAAATTAATAAATAATAGACAAACTTCTAAAATAAAAGTAGTATATAATAATTCGGGATCAATTCTTAATTCTGCTGTCGTTCAAGGGGATTTCCTTATAACCGGGGATCTAAGTTTTTATTCAACTGACAAAATTAACGAAGCATATTACTTATCTGCAATCTTAAACTCACCGTTATTAACAGATCAGGTTCAAATAAAGAAAAGCTCTCGACACATCTTTAAAATTCCCTTTGAAATTCCTATTAAAATCTATGATGAAACTAACAAATATCATTTAAATTTAGCCAATTTGGCTAGAAAAGCACATTATTTATCAGAATCTCTTACTCTTGAAACATTAAAAAAAAAAAGTAATACTGTTTCTAAAATTAAAATACAAACTGTTCTTAAAGAAAATTTAGCTTACCTATTATACCAAATTGATGAATTCTTAAATAAGGACTTAAAATCTTGATTCTTTATCACATAACATAATAAAATAAAAGGTCTGATTCTTATTATTTATTATATTAAGGTTATGTTATAATATTGTTTATACCCGATGCAAATGAAAAACTTCGTTTTTAAAATACTTGTTGGTGGCGATGGTGCTGTCGGTAAAACAACGCTACTCCGAAAATATGTGGATGGTAAGTTTGACGAGTCCAGCATAGCGACAGTAGGAGTTGACTTTTTCATTAAGCAAATAATTTATGAAAATGAAGGGACTTGTACGCTACAACTTTGGGATCTAGGAGGACAAGAGCGCTTTAGACACTTATTAGGAAGTTTTATTATGGGTGCCAAGGGAGCATTATTGCTTTTTGATCTTACTAGAATGCCAAAAATAGACAATATTTTAAATTGGGTAAATATAATTAGAATGCACGATTTCGATCTGCCCATATTACTCGTCGGAACAAAGTTAGATCTAGAGGAACTTATTGCTGTTGACGACGAATCGGCAAATAGTATTAAAAATACATTTAATATGATTGAATATGTGAAGACTTCGTCAAAAACAGGAGCTAATGTAGAGCTTGTGTTCGATCTTATAGTAAAAGAATTAATGAAGAAAAGTAAATATTAAGCTTTAATTTTGTTTAATCACTTTTTTTTATAGAATTAAATTATGGATGACGAGTTAGTAATTTTAGGTTCTGGAGGTGGACGGCATCACATTAGGACACAATATAGGGCTACTGGAGGTATTCTATTCAAATTCAATGGAAACCAAGCCCACATAGATCCGGGACCGGGGGCAATTGTGAGACTCAACCAATACGATGAAGATCCTACAAGAACAAACTTATTTATAGTGACGCACATGCACATAGACCATTTTAACGATTTATGTGCGATTATAGAGGCTTCCCGACAACAACTTCACGATAGAAATTATAATTATTTCAAGAAGGGAGTTTTAATAACAACTAAAGAAACATTGGAGTTTGTACCAAAATACCATCAGAACATGCTTGAGAAGATTGTTCCTTTTAAGATGGGTGATACTTTTAACTTCAATGGAGTTGAAATCATTGGCACTAAAGTTATGCATTCTCAAATTGAAGGGTTTGGCCTTATTTTTAAACTAAAGGATTATTCAATAGCTTTTACTAGTGATACAAATGTATTTGAAGGATTTTCTGAACAATTTTCAGGAATAGACATATTAGTGCTGAATTTACTTAGACCAGACTCAATTACATGTCGTAGACATGTTTGTACTGATGAAGTTATCCCCTATTTAAACAAAATTACTCCTTCTCTAAAAGGTCTACTAATTACTCATTTTGGAAGTTATATGGACAGTGACTTTTCACCAAAAAATTATGTACCAAGCCAACTTGCAAAGTTACGAAAAGAAACCAATATCAAAACAATAATTGCCGCAGAAGACGGTTCTAAAATTAAAATTTCGGACTTTTTATGACATTCGTTACCTATACTAGTACGCCTTTAATTTATAATACGATTATTTTAAAAGAGAAAAATATATATAATATTTAGAAGGGAAATTTAACACGATAATTTGAGCTAACATTGGATTTCGCCCTCTATTAAACTCCTTGAGTTTAATTCTCTCCCTGTTTATTAACATTTTGCTCAAATATGTCCTTCCCTTCTTTTCTCATTAATATTTTTAGATTTTGAAACATAATCTTTTCTATATCACTCTTTTTCTCGAGATTTTATCTTTTTTGACAGCATTTCTAAGTATTCTCTTTCTTTCTCATTGTGAATTTTCATGATTTGAGCCTTTTTTTGCAGCCATTCGGAACCATCCAAAGGATACCATCTTAAGCTAATTGCAGTAAAGAATAATAGAATAGCGGGCACAATACAAAATGCAATCATAATTCCTATTATAGCAATAAAGTCTTGGGGGTGTTGCTCAGATATAAATCCAAATCCACTAATTATTGCGAGAAAAATTGCGTTAGCTATAGAAACTGAAGGTTTCGTAACAATTGCATTAACACCACCATAGACTGCTTCTCTACGCTTTCCCGTAATTAATTCATCATTATCGATAACATCTCCCATAATCGCAAAATTACCAATTGCTGCACCACCATAACCAATTCCTATAAGGAGAAATGGAATAGAAGCTAAAATCGAATTATATCCAACTACAAAAAGTAGAATAAGTCCACCAACAATTAAATATGCATTTATAATCATTGTTTTCTTCGGTTGCCATTTTGCGATTTTTCTCAAAGTCAGAATCAGCCCAAGAATAATTCCTATAATCGTAGCTAGTAAAACATAGACCGGGGATTGTCCTGATATAATATAATCAATATAATATAAAATTCCAGTAAAAAAAATAGGGTAAAGCGTTGCAATTAGAAAAGCTGGAACCATAAGGATCCAAAACGGTTTATTTTTAAATGTTAATTTTAATCCTTCGATGAAACCTTCATGCTCTTGAAGCTGAGCAAACATGTTTTCTTTTATTCCAAAAGAAGTAATGAATAATAATACAGAACTTCCAATACCAATTATTATAATTACTGGTCCAAACAAAGGATGGATTCCTTCTTGACCAGTAAGCAAGAGTACTGGTAAGACAAAGCCAAGGATTAAGTTAACTAAGCCTAATGTCGAACTATATACTCCTATACTTGCTCGACCCTTCGCTGTTATAGCAATCTCGTTAGGGAGCGAAAAATAGCACACCCCTACAAGTGTAAACATCGTATCTAAGAGGAAAAGTGCCGCCGTAAAGTTGATAAATAACCCAACTTGATTATCTAACGGAGATATTGGGAACCAGCAAAAAATAAAAGCTAATCCATAAAAAATCGAACCATAGCGAATGTATGGTACCCTTCTGCCAATCTTTGTTCTTGTATTATCAACAATGTAAGACGCGATAGGATCATTAATGACATTCCAGATTATGAATACTAACCAGCCAATTATTAGTAACCCCTCATCCGCACCCAGTTTCACGTTGTAAAAAAAGGTTAGGTTTGCAAATACTAATCCATTTAATAACCCATTTGCTAAGCCCCCGATACTATAACTTAA
>JBHLLM010000244.1:0-4909 GCA_048885575.1 Candidatus Hermodarchaeota archaeon | reverse complement strand
ACAAAATTCATTAGAGTTGAGAATAAGATTTTATTAAATTATTTTATAGGGACAGCAGGGAGTGGTAAAAGTTCTCTCACAGGTTTATTTAAGGATTATGTTACTAACCGAGATCCAGAAATCTCAGCAATTACATTAAACTTGGATCCGGGTGTTAGAACAATGCCCTATAATCCAGACATAGACATAAGGGATTTTATTGTTCTTGAAGAAGTAATGAATGAATTTGGATTGGGTCCAAACGGAGCAATGATCTTAGCATCCGATTTAATGGTTAATTTTTTGGACGATCTCAAAGATGAAATTGACGAATTCAACGCTGATTGGGTCTTTGTAGATACTGCAGGGCAACTTGAGTTATTTGCATTTAGAGAAACGGGACCATTAATAGCAAGTACCTTAGGTTTTGGATCTATTCAACGGGCTGTTTCATTCCTTTTTGATTCAAATTTAGTACTCAGACCAAATGGTTTTATCTCAACATTATTATTAGCTGCTTCAGTGCAATTTAGGTTTAGAAATATATCCCAAATTAATGTGTTATCCAAAGTAGACTTATTAAGCGAAGATCAAATTGAAATGATAGTAAATTGGAGCCAAGATTTTAAAGCATTGGAGGATTCTACTAATGAAAGAGAAAGTGGACTTATAAGAGAGTTATCTATGCTAATTTCAGATGTATTTATTCAGTTAGGATCTACTTCTGAATTAATTCCTTGCTCTATAAAAGAGGATAATGGTTTAGATCTCTTATTTGGTTATTTAGAAAGATTATTTGATGAAGATAAGTCAAAGTTTTATTGAATTAATAAATTAATTTATCAAAATAGTATTTAAAATATTAACTTAAATCAAGAATGACAATTATAGGGCCATGTGCTGGTATAGGGTCGAGATTACGCCCTTTTACATTAAGTAAACCTAAAACCTTCATAAATGTTGCAGGAAAGACTGTGTTAGAACACATTCTAAATAAATTTGGTGATACTTTTGATTCAGATACAGAATTAATTTTAATTGTTGGCTACAAGAAAAGGCAAATAACAGAATTTGTCAAACAGAAGTATAGCGATAAATTTAAATTAACATTTATTGAACAAGAGCCTCGTGGGTATAATGACGATGTTCCATTCTACTGGGGATTAGGGGAAGCGGTATATCTAGCAAATACGCGTTTTGAAGAATATAGTTATCCAAATAAAAAAGAAGATAAAAAGAATGGGTCTTTAATCTTCCTAGCAGACATGATACCAATTGAAGAATATTCCTATTTAATGTATCGATATTATGAATCTGATGTAGATGGAATTATAACTGTAATGGAAGTACCGGAAGAAGACGCAGGCTCATATGGAGTTGTTGTTGTAGATAAGAATTCGTTTATTCAGAAATTGATAGAGAAACCTAAAGATTTCGTATCAAATTTAGCAATTGCGGGTATTTACGCCTTTTCGAACTCGGCTACAAAAGCTCTCTTCAATATTTTAAAGGGTTATTTAAACAAAAGAACAGAGAGTACTAAAGAAATCTATCTGACAGAGAGTTTACAAGATTTAATAAATATTGGTTTTAAAATTGCAGCTATTAATTTAAAAAAGGGGATTTTGGATTTCGGCAGGCCTTCTGAGGTTTTGAAGGGAAACAAATATTTGTTAGGAAAACAATCTATAAAAGTTGAAGACTTTAAAGAATTAAATATTATTTCTGAAAAATCATATATTAAAAATCCAGTATATATAGGAGAAAATTCAAAAATCCTAAATTCAGTAATAGGCCCTTTTGTATCGATTGGAGCTAATTCAGTAGTAGAAAATTGTATTTTAGAAAATTGCGTTATTGAAAGGAACGCCAGCTTGAAAAATGTAATCTCTGAAAAATCCATAATCGGTAGTAATGTAAATGTTGAAAATATTAGTAAGAACAACCTAATTATTGGAGATAAAAGCATCTACTGAAAACTTTTTCATTTTTTTTAAACTAAGAAACGAAAAATAAAAGAATTTAAGAAATTTTAATTAATGTCGTAAAATATATCTTAAGTGAGAATAATATTAAATTTAAAGAGATTTTGAAATATCATGCCAAATTATAATATCGCATTTGATGTAGCACACAAACCTAGAGGTAAAATCGATGAAAATCTCACAGAACTACGAGATTTCTTAAATGCAAACGACTTTTTATGTTATAACTTCTTAGAAACTCCAATTACTCAAAATTCCTTGCAAGCATTTGATATTTTAGTATTTGTTTGTCCAGACTTTGCTAGAATTACTACTATGGAAATTACAGAAATTAATAATTGGGTTAGACAAGATGGCGGTGGTTTACTGTTATTATCTCATGCAGGAGGAGATAGAGGAAGAAATAGTAATTTGAGTGAACTTAGTCAAAATTTTGGTATAATTTTTGAAAATGATCAGGTTCTGGATGAAACTTATAACCTAGGTATGGAGAATATGCCAATAATTACAGCATTCATACCACCACATCCAATTACAAATAGTATAAGTTCGATCTGTTATAGATCTGGTTGTTCACTAAGTGTATTAGGAAATTCGATTTCAATCGTTTCATCAAACGAGACTTCTGAACCATTTTCATCTGCATTGGTTTGCGTATCTGAGCCCGATAAAGGTAGAATTTGTGCAATCGGGAGTTACGAATTATTTAGAGATAGAGTAGGTGGTGGATTCAGTAACGACGAACATCCCAGTTTTGCCTATAACATTTTTTCGTGGTTAATCTCAGACTATAGAATGGAATTACACTCGAGTGGTGCAATTCCGGAGATTATTCCTCAAGAAGAAACAGATGTTCAGCAATCATCAAGTTATTCTTCATCTCCGAATCAATCTGTTTTAGCAGATAAACAACTAGTTGATATTAACTTTTCTATGAACATATCAAGTAATAACGAGCTAGTAGAATTACTTAAAATATTTCAGAATCAAATTAATGCGATTAAAACTACGATCGATACACTTATAAAAACGGTGATATCTTCTGATAAAGATGATTTTGAATCAAAGAAATCACAGGAAAATTCTAGTAAGTCTTCGAAAGAAGAGATTAAAAAATCGATTGTTAATGGATTTGATGAGTTGTTAGCTCCCCGAGAAGAGTTATCTGACTTACCTCCGAAACCCGATAGCTTAAAAAAGAAAGAGAGAGATGATCTTATCGGATTACCAAAACTTGATGAAACAGATAAATTAAAAACCGTACCAAAACCGAAGTCTGATAAGAAAAACAAAAGCAATGAATTAACTAATCAAAAAGTAGCGTTAGAAAGCAAACTTCACTCGGTTAAAAATTTAATCGATTTTATAGAAAAAAAATATGCTTCGAAACAAATGGACAAGAAATCCTACGAGAAACGTATTAGCCAATTAAAAAGCGATTTGAAAGCAACACAAAACAAACTTGATGAAATCGAAAAACAATTATAATTTTTCATTTTTTGGTTTAAAATCATCAGGAACATATGGTTGAGCGTATTTATTAACAATTTTGAAAAACTCTTTATCACTTACCCCCTTAGAAATTTTATCCAATTCTTCTTTAATTCTATTGAAGGATTTCCTTAGTTCCTTTTTGGAAGTCTCTTCATGTACCCTTTTTACTTCAAAGACTATTTTCTTTATAATATCTTCAGGAATATCTAAATCCAAGACTTTAATCTTTTTTTGTAATGCGTTTAAAACAGATTTTGAACCCGAAAACTTTCCTAAATAGAATTTTCTTCTTCTTCCTACTATATGAGGGTTGATTGGTTCGTACGTTAATGGATGTGCCAATATTGCAGCTATATGCAATCCACTTTCGTGAGCAAAAGCATGCTTTCCTACGATTGCCTTATTTAATGCTAAAGGTTGGTTAAAGTACTTTTCACATACTTCACTAATTTCGGGAAGTCGCTTCATATCTATACCAGTTTTAATGCCCATCCGTTCCAAATTAGGTACTACTTCTTCTAAAGCTGCATTTCCTGCCCTTTCACCATATCCGTTTATGCAAGTGTGAGGATAAGTACAGCCTTCAAGTACTCCAGTAATAGTATTAGCAACAGCTAAGCCAAAATCGTTGTGAGTATGAATTCCCATAGGGATTTTTTTATTAAACGGAGCTATAATTTCATTTTTGATGCGTCTGATAAGGTGTGAAGTGGAGATTGGTGTTAAAATGCCAACTGTGTCTCCAAGAACAATTCGTTCTGCTCCAGCCTCAATAGCAGTTTGAAAAACATTTGCTAAATGCTCAAAATCACATCTTGTGCCATCTTCAGAAACCCAGTTCACTTTAAATCCATTTTCAATAGCATATAGAATAGCAACTTTTATCATCTCCAATTGTTCTTCTGGTTTTTGTTTCATTGTTTTTCTAAAGATTGGAGATATAGGCATAAATATTACAATTTCTTTAAGATCAGAGTCTATACAAGCATCAATATCCTCTCTTTTTGGACGAGCAATTCCAAGAATTGCTGTATGGTTAAAACTTTCATTTACAATAGTTTTGACAATTTTCTTTTCTGTTTTCGAGACCGCTGGAAAACCTACCGCAACCAATTTCACCCCGATTTCATCCATTAGCTTCGCTAAATGAATCTTTTCATCCAAAGTAAGATAAACAGTAGGACTTTGCTCGCCATCCCTTAATGTTTCATCCCAAATACAAACCTGTGACGGTATATCGAATTTTTGTTCTTTTAAAGCAATATGATTGTAATCGATCAGTAATTGAGATAATTCCTCTTTTGTAAATTTATAGCTCATTTCTAGTTCTAAAAATGGTTTAAAATAAATAAATCCAATTACTTCATTAGATTTAAAAAAGAATAAAAAAAACAATTTTAACTATAAAACAAATCTTTAATGATGCTCGCAACCACACCCACATTCATGAA
>JBHLLM010000243.1:0-4920 GCA_048885575.1 Candidatus Hermodarchaeota archaeon | reverse complement strand
AAAACTACACTAGTCAAGGCTCTTACGGGTGATTGGACAGACAGACATTCAGAAGAACAGGAAAGAGGAATATCTATAAAATTAGGATATTCGAATGCCACCATTTTACATTGTAGAGAATGTGATGAATATTTTACATATTATATGGCAGAAATTGCTAGAAAAAAAGGACAACCTAAATTTAATTGTCCAAACTGTTTAAACACCTTAGAATTTAGAAGAAATATATCCTTTGTTGATGCTCCAGGTCATGAAATATTAATGGCTACTATGTTGAGTGGTGCATCCTTAATGAACGGCGCATGTTTATTGATTTCTGCTGATGAGGTGTGTCCCCAACCACAAACTAGAGAACATTTAGCTGCGTTAAATATCGCGGGTATCAAAAACATAATAATAATTCAGAATAAAATTGATGCTGTTTCAAAAGAGCAAGCTCTTGAAAATTATAACCAAATTAAAGAATTTGTAAAAGACACAATCGCGGATAAAGCCCCAATTATTCCTGTATCCGCGGTTTTTGGTGCAAATCTTGGATTAGTAGTTAGAGCGTTCGAAGAAATAATTCCCTCCCCACACATTAATGAAGAGGACGATTTTCAATTTTTAGTTGCTCGCTCTTTCGATATAAATCGTCCCGGGACCCAAATTAATGAATTAAATGGGGGAGTTATTGGCGGTTCTGTTTTAAAAGGTAAAGTCAAAGTAGGTGAACAAATTGAGATTAGACCTGGATTTCGTGTTAAAAATAAATATTATCCCCTTAATACTCTAATAGTAAGTATTAGTCAAGGAACTAATTTCTTAGATGAAGCTAAACCAGGTGGTCTAATAGGCTTAGGGACTAAGTTAGACCCTGCATTAACAAAGGGAGACTCTCTAATAGGGCATCTAGCTGGTAAACCTGGCACCCTACCTGAAGTGATTTCCGAAGTCGAATTAGAGGTCAATTTACTGGATAGAGTTCTTGGCTCTGAAGTCCAAATGAAGGTTCAACAACTTAAACATAATGAGAAGCTTTTATTAGTCGTTGGTACAGAGAAAACAGCGGGAACGGTTGCAAAAATATTAAAACATTCTTATATTCTTAATCTAAACCCACCAATATGCGCTCCAGAAAATTCAGTATTTGCAATTTCAAGAATTATTAATAGACGTTATCGATTAATAGGTTACGGTAAGTTGTTTAATAATTAAGCGTATAAATTTCTCTTTCTAAGTATCTATGGAGAATAAGATAGGAAAATTTCTCTAATTTTCCCTTTTATTAACTTAAGGGAGATATCTATTTGATCGAATATTTTTTGCAGAGTGGAAATTACAATAGAATCATTATCAGAATTAACTTGTTTGGGGATAGTTTGCCTTGTTTCGTATAGAATCAATGTTTCTCCTGCTTTCGCAAGAAAATGAAGAATTATCTCGATTTTAACATCCATTGATAAATCTGTTTCAGTTTTAATCTCCTTAAATTCGTAAAATACTTCGTCCATTATTCTTTTTTCTAAAAAACTTAAGAAATTCTCAATGTTATCAATGAAAATTACTATCAATTTACTTCATTTATGTTTATTATATTTAAAATAGAAAACTAACCCTATTAAAAACAAAATTCCACTTAACCCACCAAATATTAGAATCAAAAGGGGAAAGTGGAAGATATCAGTTTTGATAGAATTAATATCTCTAAAAGTATTGATTATTGTTTCAAATATCATCGTACTTTCTTGATAAATTCTTACAGTATAATTTCCATTAGGAACATTTTCAATCAAAACTACTCCATTTTCATCGGAATAGGTTGTAGCCATAGGCTGAGTTAGATTATTCGAGATATAAGTCCCATATTTTTTCCCAAAATAAAGTAATTCAATCCTATATCCAATCAAAGGCATTCGGATGTTGTCTGTAATAATAATTTTGAGATCGTTTGTTGCATCATAATTTACCGAAAATGGATTTGTTTCTCCAACAATAAGATAGGGGATTGTTAGCTTTAATCCCTTCCTTTTTATTGCGTTCTCTGTAAAAATAAGGCTATCATCAATTGTTCCTTGAGTAATAGATGTGACCACATCGTAACAATTTACTGGTCTTTTAAATAACGAGCTATTGCCAATGAATTTATCCATTTCATCTTTTTGGACTTGATCCAAAATGAGAGTGCTTTCAAGTAATGTTATATTTCTTAGAAATATATGGTCCGGGCCAGCGATTAAAGAAGGGAAATAAATTCTCTGTCTGATATTTCTATCTCCAATTAATCTATCAATTGCCCAGCTAAAATCAACAGGATCTTCAAATCTTAAGGTAAAGTTTAATTTAAATTCTAAAGAAAATAATTTCGCATCAGCAGATATCGTGACATTTATTTTATTATCTTGTTCTAAGAAATCAAGAATATTTTGATCATTTATTTTTAGGATATGGTCATAAAATAAAGTTTTATCAAGAGGATCGATAATTACTTCGACAACAAGGTTATCTGCCGGTGTTGCCGGAGCAGTCACATTGTTGGTAAGTTTTGTACCTGTTAAATTAAAATTGTAATAAAATCTTGGAGTAAAACTCTGTTCTTGTTGCGTCATTGTTAGAGTTTCTTCTGAACTCTGAATTAATTCCCAATCTTGAGGAATTAAATCGTATTCAAAAATAAAATACATTGAGAAGTTATGAAAATTCGTACCGAAGTAGTTTTGATAATTAAACTTCAAATAATCAATATAATCAAGAGAATAGTCTTCCTCGTTAAGTTCAACGATGTTCGTATCAGATTGATTTTGGATAAATACCTGTTTAAGATTTCTTGGATATAATTTTGGATTATAGATCAAAAATCTTTCTGAGTTCTCTATGGAACTGTTATATTGAATACTGATGGATTCGTTTAACAACACTATGATTCTATCTGATTGCGGTAAAGATTCATCAAGGTTATTAAAATGTGCAATTTTAACTGTCTCTAAATAAGTTGTGCTTAAATATGTGATATTTAACGCTCCAGAAATTAAATCATCGTCTAAATTTGGGTAAAAATATGAATAATTAAATAATCCTTCTTCGTTAAAACTAAACTTAGTTATTGAAATGTTTCCAAGACCTTGTAGTGGAGCTTCTAGAATAGGAACATAATCGTCTTTTGAAAATAAACTGGTATTCAGATTTGTACCTAAAGATTGGTTATTATTTTCCAAAGTATTGTAATAAATAATATCATCTGTGAAAATAATTGGAACTAATCCAACTAAGATTAAAATTGTAATTATCGTAATTTTCTTGAAATTATTGTCCATCATTACTATTTTAAAAAGATGTTTTTTAAACAAAAAATTATTCAAAATTAATTAATTTTTCTTTTGATTTTAACTTTTACTTCAATTTCCACGATTGTCTACGGATACGAATATTTATATTTATTGAATATATTTTTATTTTATTCACAACATCTTTAAAAGGCATACGTACGCTTAAAACAAGTTTTCAACGAATTCAATTCTTAGAAAATAAAAAAGATTACTTGATTTTTTTCTATTCACACCAAATTAAACATGCCAATGACGAAAATTGTAATAACTGATTTAAATGGCTCGAAAACCGGATCGAAACAGATTTCTAGATAATCTCAATAGTGCTGTAGATTCTTTTAAAGATTATTCTCATAGTCTCTACAATAGCATTATCGCAATCTCCCATAATGATGCGGACGGTATTAGTAGTTTACAAATAATTCAAAATCTACTTCATAAAATGGTCTTAAACTATGATTATTTCATATATAATAGATCTGTTTCATGGGCAAATTATCTTTCAGGGATCTTACCCCGAACTCATAATAATAAAACTGCACTGATTTTTACTGATGTTGGCTCTAATCTAGCAGAATTAGTGCCTATTATCAAGGAAAGAAAGGAACATTTTTATATCCTTGATCATCATGAAGTAGATTCCGATTTAGTTATAGATGAGTTACCCGAAAATCTGTTTTTCGTAAATCCTACAGTGTATGGATTTGATGGCCTTGATCATGTGTCAGGCGCGACTTTAGCATATATGTTCGCAAAAAAGATAAATATATCGATAATCAAACAAGGTTGGCTAGCAGTAATTGGAATTGCGGGTGATTCCCTAAAGTCAATGGAGAAGCTCCAATCGTTCAATAAGGAGATATATCAAGAGATTTGTGATGAAGAACTCGTTATTGATCAAGAAGGATTAATATTATTCGGAACTATGCACGACTCAATAAAAAATAGCTTAAAGTATAGTATTTTACCCTTTTTAACCGGATTTGGTGGCGAGGAGGATCATAAAATCAAAACATTCCTTAACAACATTGGGGTAAACCCAAATAAAAAAGTAGTTGATCTCGATAGAATTGAAATACAAAAAATTCTCGAAAATACTAATATTAAGATAGGCCATTTTGCTTTATTACCTCAAAAACAAGGATTATTGAAATTCGCCTTCGAACATGCGATTTTATTGAACATTTTATCTTTTAAGAATATTAGTGCAGCAATTTCAATTATACAACAGAAATCAATAACTCGATATGCCAAAGAGATCTATTACGAATACATTAGCAATTTAGCTAAGAATTTGAAGCTTCTCGCAAACGAATTACCTCGATATGAAACTAAAAAATCTATTTTCATCGATGCAGGAAATGGTAAAATACCTCCAAGCAATTGGTCAGATACCGCAAGTTTTACATCTGTAAACGAGTTAGTAGAACCTTCTAAGATGCTGTTTTTGGGTGGACTTGAAAAGAAAACTCAAATGATTAAATTAAGTATAAGATGTTCTCGAAAATATCTTGAAAACGACAAAATGGGCGTAAACCAAGTCATTAATACTATCAAACAAAAGCTCGGAGGAACTGGAGGAGGACACAAACTAGCTGGAGGAATAAGATTATCG
>JBHLLM010000242.1:0-4960 GCA_048885575.1 Candidatus Hermodarchaeota archaeon | reverse complement strand
ATTGGTTTTCTTTAATAAGAAATTCAAATTACAATGAAAAAGTATTAAAATTTTAAATTTTTATATACAAAATATACCATTTGAAGATTAAATCAAGAACAAGCAATCGTCGCTTAGCTTGGTAGGGCGCTTAAGCGTGCCAAAAGCGCCGGATTGCTAATCCGGTGTCCAACGGACTCGAGGGTTCGAATCCCTCCGATTGCGTTTTTATAACCTTCAAAAAACAAGGGCCCATGGTCTAGTGGTTATGACGTCTCGCTTACACCGAGAAGCTCGGGAGTTCGATATCCAAGCGAATCCATCGCTTTTACGAAAACCTCCCTGGGCCCACCATCTTCTTTTATTAATAAAACAACTTTTTGATTCTTTCGGGCCTAATCGCGCTTAATTTGCATCTTTTGAGGTGTTTTCCGATATCTGCAATAATACCAGGAGCTGTTGTATTCTCCTTTAAGATTACAATGTTCTCCAAGAAACCAAACCGAGTTATCGAAACAATGTCTCTAAAATGCGCCGTTTTTACTAGAGCTTTTTTTAATTGGCCTTTTGTTTCGCCACTTATAAAAACTGCTTCAATATTCTCTATAACTAGTTTTTTGTATAAATCTAAAGTTGTTCGATCCAAAACGCCTTGAATTTGCTCTTTTTCTTTATCGAATGATGTAATTTTCACATATACAGGAAATCGATCGATAAAATCGTATGCCTTAATTATTTCAGTTATGGGTACATTTCTGCCTTTACACAACTGGGTTCTTAAATCGTAAAGATTGAGTAACACATCAACATTAGGATTTAAAATTGCGCAATCTACAAAAATTCCAAAGCCTACCTTTCCTACATCTAACATTACTCCTTTACATATGTCTCCAATCTTTAGTTCTTCAAATTCAATAATGGTCCCAACTTTTTTTTTTAGCATATTAAAAATAAAGATTTCTTCTGGACCAGAGATCAAGACTTCAAACCTGTTATCAAATTGTCTTAACTTTTTTATTCGGATTTTAGTGTTAGAAAAACTTTGAGTTAATTCGTTTAGGTATTTGATATACCTAATTGAAATTTCTTCTTTATCATTTTCTTTATATATATTATAGATTTTATCGTAAAGAACTAGAGTTTTTACCATAATAGTTCAAAATTATAGGAGTTATTATATAACTTTAATAATAATTTCTCAAATCTAAAATTTCTCGTTATTTCCAATTAATTCAATAATTATCGCTAATTTCTTTCTAAATAAATTTAAATTGATGAAATTTTATGATCCATTAAATATTACTAAAAGAATTTTAAGATGGACGCTATGGAACAACAACGTTTTAATTATTTAGTAAATGAATTACGAGAATTTGAAGGTATGGAAGAAATTTTTGTTTTGGATTCTAATGGAACAATTCTTTTCAAATCTGAAGATTTTCAATTAACAAACGAAGAAGCTAAGGCAATTCTAAAAGCGTGGAAGGAAAAAGAATCAGCTTTAATGTTTCAAAACCTGAGATTTGCAATTTTAAAAAATGATGAAATTCAATTAGCTGCTAAAAATATAGTTGGTGGAAAGGGCAATATAGTTGGTTCAATTACAAAAGAAGGAGATTATCTTATTGCTCATACACGAGATGAGGGCTTAATAGTGCTCGAATGGTCAATTTTTATTAATAAGGTTGCTTGGGCTTAAATTAACTAATTCATTTTAACTTTCTTTATTTTTATTAAGAAATTTTAATTGATCCTTGCCTAATCGATTTTTAGCTTATTTCAAAAATTTTAATCCTAGAAAAAGAATCCTTTTAAACATAAAAAGATAATTCAATAATGCAAGTTCATATATTAAATAGAAATTTAATTGATTGTTTAATTATATACTCCAATTAATATATAAAGGTCAAGAAAAGATGGAAATCGGTATAAAAAAGATTATTTTTCTATTCATATTCCTATTAAGCCCTATTTTCGCTTCTATAATCTATTGGATTGAGGAACCATTAATGTATCCAGAACCCTTTGATTTATTTCATAGAGTGGGAAGCGTATTTGGCATTTTTTCTTATATTTGGATGTGTTTTAATATTCTTGTTATGATAAAAAGTAAAGTGATTGAGTCAAATTTTAGCTTGAAGTTTTTAAATGCATTTCACCTATATACGGCGACCATAGCATTAATACTAGGATCATTACATTATCCATTTTTGCGTATAGGAGGAGAACTTGAGCCGATTCAAACGCGAACAGGGAATTTTGGTTGGGCATCATTCGTTTTATTAATGGTATTAGCAATAATTTTCATGTCAAATAGTTTATTAAAAAAAGTTGGGAATTTAAGAGTATCTATGTATAAGAAGAAGTTTAAATATAGCACCAATAAGGTTCTACACAACTTACTCATAGTTAGCGTATCTATTATTTTTCTCCATACAATATTTTCGTTCACTTCAACAGGGTCAGTGATTATACGTTGGGTATACCTACTTTTCTTTGGTATTACTCTCATCGGTTGGTTTTATCATAAAATAATCCGAAGATTTCGGAGCGATAATGATCCATATCTTTATCGCAGAGCTTCTTGGGATGATCTATCATTAGAGATTGTCCCAGAAAAAAACATAGAGTGGACTTTATCTTTAATAAAGTCAAACCCTTCAATATACCCTTGTTTAATGTGTGGTGTATGCACAACTGAATGCTCTATTTCTGTTGTTACTAAAGGAGAATATAATCCAAGAAGAAATATATTAGCTATTCTTTTAGGTTATAAAAATATTCTTCTAAAAGGGGATCATCTCTCAATTTGGGGTTGTACCATGTGCCATACTTGCGATGAAGTATGTCCTCAAGATATCTCATTGACAAACTTGTTTACTTCTTTGAAGAACCAAAGTATTGCTCAAACTAAAGGCCCCGCATTTATTTTTCAACAAGCAAGAGCAATTTTTGACAACGCAAAAGCTATTCCTTCCCAACCGGCGATTGAGCGTAGAAGGCGAGAAATGGGGTTACCTTCTGTATTAATACCAGATATTTATGAGATGCAAACTTTGTTAAAAAATCTAGGAATAGATGAAAAATTAAAGGTAATAAAACAAGCTACTTAGTTTATTTTCAAACGAATTTGTTTAGGGTAATTTCTTAACTAAGATATAGATGCTTTAGAATTCAAATTTTATGTTATTATATTTCTTGAATTAACATAGTTTTTTAGGTATTGTCTCCAGAAAGATTATAGTTTATTTAGACAAAATATAAATTTTATTGATAATTTGATTATTAAAATAGTAAAAAATAATATGTAATAAAAATTAATAAAAAATTCTATTAGGAGAGAATTATGTTCCAGCAAGCAGGAAGGGGCTATGATATGGCTATAACTCAGTTTTCCCCAGAGGGTCGTCTTTTTCAGGTTGAATATGCCATAGAAGCCGTGAGAAGAGGAACAACGGCTATTGTATGTAGAAATAGTAATTCTGTTGTGTTTACCGTCGAGAAAAAAAGTTCCGAACTTCAAGAAGTTATTGGTTCTGAGAAGATTTTTAAAGTTGACGACCATATTGGTGTAGCCATTGCAGGCTTAACAGCAGATGCGAGAGTTTTAGTTGATAGAGCTCGCGTCCAAGCACAAGTTAATGTTTTAAATTATGATGAAAAAATTTCTGTTAAAGATAGTACCCTTAATATTTGCGAATATCTTCAGCTTTTCACTCAGAATGCTGGGGTACGCCCTTTTGGGGTAAGCTTCCTTATAGCTGGAGTTGATACCAATGGTGAAGCTTCCTTGTATCTTACGGATCCAAGTGGAGCTATGTGGGGGTATAAAGCTTTTGCAATTGGGTCAGGAGCGACTGAAGCAAGAGCTTACCTTGAAGAACATTATAAAGAAGATATAAGTGATGAGGAATTAAAGTTATTACCATTAAGAACTTTAAAGGAATTAATGGGTGATAATTTACGGAAGGATACTTGTGATGTAGCTTTCATTATGAAAGATGATGCAAAATTTAAATTATTAAATGATCAAGAAAAGGAAGATTTATTGATTAAATTATAATCTTCTAAGAATCTTTATAATTCAAGGTTAAACCTCATTAATGTTTATCTAATAATAGAAGGCAAAATACGTAAACAACTGATGTATGTTTATAGATTAATTAGTGAAAAGTTTCTATGATAGACAGAGCTAGAATTGATTTGGGCGGATTCATCATTGGTCGTATTGAAAAAGAAGGTCGAACATTTGAGATGCTCTTAGCACCAGATAAAGCGTGGGAAGCAAAGAAAATAATTAGAGATGAAATTAACAAGCGTCTTGCTGAAGGAAAAGAAAAATCTCGCATTTCTGCAGAAGAGCTTTTAGAAAATCCTAAAATCTCGATAGAATTAATTTTTGAAAGCTTTATTGTATTTGAGGATTTGAGAAGAGGAAAAAAAGCAACCGATGGTGATATGGAAGCTGTTTTTAATACTAGCGAGGGAAGGATAATTGCAAGTCATATTTTATTAGATGGAGATATTCAATGGACTCGAACGCAAAGAGATGAAGAAAGAGAGAAAAAACTAAAGCAAATTATAACAATTATTACCAAAAATGCGATAAATCCTCAAAATAAAAAACCACACCCTTATCAGAGGATAGAAAAAGCTATTGAAGAAGCTAAAGTTAAAGTTGACTTAATGAGAAATGCGGAAGAACAAGTTGATGATGTAATAAAGCAAATACGAGCAGTTATACCTATCAGAATGGAACAGGTAGAACTTGCATTAAAAATACCTTCAGATTTTACAGCGAAAGGGTATAATATTGTAGCACAACTAGCACAAATCAAGAAAGAGGAGTGGCAATCAGACGGATCCTGGGTATCAGTGGTAAGTTTACCAGCAGGTTTACAAATGGAATTAATAGATAAATTGAATAAGTTAACTCATGGAAGAGTTCAAACAAAACTTATGAAATCCTAACCAGAGAGTT
>JBHLLM010000241.1:0-5012 GCA_048885575.1 Candidatus Hermodarchaeota archaeon | reverse complement strand
TCAGCTAAAAATGAAGAAAATATTAATACTCTTAAGCATTGTATCTTCACGGAGCTGAATTTAATACGAGTGTTTTTAAAACCACCAAGACAAGAAGCTGATATGAATGAGCCAATAATTCTGCATCAGGGTGATACACTAGAAACACTCTGTCGTAAAATTCACAAACGATTTTTAAGTGATTATCGCTATTCTTTAATATGGGGTAAATCTGCTAAACATCCCGGTCAAAAATTTGAAAATATAGATCACATAATTGAGGATGGAGATATAATTTCAATCTATCTAAAGCGATAAGTGAAATTTATTGATAGAAAATCCTATATAATTCATTGTAAATCTCCGCGAGTTTAGAGATTCTGTATGGATCGTTTTCTTGTAATGAATGAAGGAGATAAGAAGATAAACCTTGAGGATTTTTGATCCATTCTAAAAAACCTTCCAATTCTGCTTTGAGGTATGGATCAAGAGAAGGTTTCACCACTTTACTACTAATGTCAGCTAATTCGTTATCATTGGAAAGATCTATTTCGGTTTCAATAAATTGTGATTTTGATCCTTTTCTCATCATTGCTGCTGCTCTTGCTATTGCCGGATAAGCCATATGTTCCCAACCTTTTGCTTTTGGCTTGATATGAGCTATGAGATACATATCGGTTCCAGGTATGGAAGAACCAACTAAGTGTCCTTTTTTCTGTCTATTAGTAGCAATAAATCTTTCAGGTTCCATTTGAAGTACTGAATATCTAATGCCATCCATATTCACAGACTGCGCGTTGCCACTCCCCCAACTAGCTAATAGTCCTTTAATATCTTTTGCTACATCCCAATTGGTAGTCGAGTGAAGAACTTTTGCTTTATTACTAACTACAACTACTTCCGTTGCGTCTGAATAATGTTTTTGTAGATGTTTAACGATTGATTTATAATTGACGATAACTCTACACCTATTTAAAATGATTTATTTTTATTTAGCGAACTGATCCGTAAATAGATTTGTGTTATTTATCTTAATTTCTCCTTAGAAACTGATTAAAATTAATTTTTACTAATTATATAATCTCAATACTTGTATTTAAGTTTCTTTTGGGCTTTCATAATAATTTTAGATTCACTCAATTAATGGACTCCCGTAATGATATTAATTGTCTTTGAAGTGATAATAGTAAATAACTAAATATTAAAATTCAAATGAAAAAATGTCAAATATAGGAATAAATAAAGAATTCCATGAATTTGGAAAGTATTTTCAAATTGTTGCGATCTTAAGCCTTGTAAGCTTGGCTACAGGGATAGCTGGTTTTATAGCATTAATTTTCATTTTTGTAGCTATAGGATGTCTTAAAAGAGTGAATTACAGTTTAAATAACCCTTCGCTACATGAATTTCGATCAAAATACATCAAAGGATTCATATCAAGAATATGTGGTACTATCGTCCTGATTACTGGAATTGCTAATCTGGTGTTATTTTTCTTTATCACAAGCTATTTGCCTTTCTATATAACGCTCTCTCTATCTATTGTTCTTATGATTTCGGGTATCGTGATCATCTATGTCGGTGTAGCAGCTGAAATGAAAGCGTGGAAAAATCTGAAAATATTCTTTGAGAATAATGTTAAGATGTTTCCAACTAATATATCAAGCGAGGTTATTAAGGGGTGCGAAAAATTAAAAACTGGTACGCTATTAAGCGCATTAGGATTTTTAATCGTCCCTGCAATTATCGGCTTTATCTATCAAGTCAAAGGGTATTTTATGCTAGCAACATTAAACAAATTATCTACTTATGACGCTCCAGAATCGAAAGAAGTGCAAATAGACTTACCTGAACCACAACCAGTAAATAAACTTGAAGGAAAAATTAATTTTTGTCCTAATTGTGGGGCTAAGTTATCTGGACTTGGAAGATTCTGTGCTTTATGTGGTTCACAAATTAATTAAAATTTCTTTTTTCTTGATTTTTACATTTTATTTCTTTTTTTTATGAATTTTATTTAAAAACTCTAATTTTTTTACTTTTACTAAGCTCTCCCTCTATTTAACTTTCATAAATGTTGTAAAATTTAGAGATGTTTAGCTTAAATTCGAATGATTTTGTATAATTATTGAGTTATACTTTTAAGAATTACTTCTGCAATTTTTTTATATTTTACTTCTTCAATAAAATGGCCGACATCGCTAAAAATAGTTAAATTGTTCTTAAGTTGAGGTAAGTGGTTCAGCCATTGTTTTAATACGCTTTCGTTTCCTAATGGATCCCATTTGCCAATTACCCCATAAACACCAATTCTGTTTGAATTCGTACTCCATGATAACCTTATATTCTTTTGAATGAAATCGTAGAAAGGTTTTGTAGATCTTATGCCAATTTTTGGATCGTTATAGCTATTCCCTTGACCCCAAACCGCTGATTGCAGAACTAAACGCTTTGAGCTTTTAATGTTACTTTTAGAAAGAAATTGCTGGGTAAACACCAATCGAGCTTTATAATCATCTTTAGGGAGTATTCCCAACTCTGCTTTTTTAATATAACTTAACATACCTAAAAGTAATTTCATTGAACCCGTAGGATTAATAAACATAGCATAAGACGCAAACGCGCCCCAAAAACGGTCAGGAATAATATATGGAGTTCTAGACCACCCTAACCATGATATAGGGTAATTTTTATAAGTCAAGCCTCGACTAGAGAGAGGAAAGACAGTACTATTTAAGATGATGAGATTTTTTAAGCGTTCAGGCGCTTTTAGCATCGCCCCAATTCCTATAGGACCACCCCAATCATGAATAATCATCGTGATATTTTGAAGATCAAGAACATTAATTAATTCTAATAAGTTCTCTGCGTGATCCATGCACACCATTTCATGAGAAGCTTGATCAGACAATCCAAAACCAATATGATCTGGATTAATGATGCGAATTGGTTTGCTCTCTATCATTATTAAGTGTTTTATTACTTTACGATAACTATAAGAGCATTCAGGATTCCCATGAACGAAAAGAATTACATCTTCGGGTTCATGCCTCCCATGACTACTATCTCTAAAAAAAAGCCTTTTTCCTTTATCAATTCCTCGAGAAATTTTAAGCCATAAACCACATCCTTCTGGATAATAATCCTTTGGTATCTCACATAAGGGAGTGTTTCCTGATCCTTGGGTAATGTGAGCCATATAAAAAACTCTTAAGGATATGTTATAATTTTGCTAAAAAGCAATAAAATTACGCCTTTTTACGGTTTCAATGATATAATCGTCAATTTTACGATCGCTTTTCTTCCTTTTAAATGTCCGAATCATTTTTAAGATTTGGGCTAAAGCTAGAAATTCTACCTTTGTCCATTTCATAGCAAAAGGTTTCTTTGTAGGTTCAATGGTTTTATAAGGGATAGTTTTGTCTTTCATAGATTTATCCTTGTTGTAAATGTATTTTTTGAATGGTTCTTCTTTAGGATAACGATTAAATGGGTCCAACATATTTTTAATTTTAAACTTTTTCGCTCGTTTTTCGATAATTTTTTGTAAATAGGTCATAATAGGAGTGGGTTCACCTATTAATCGCCTATATTTTTCATCAGTTTTTCGAACTCTCCTTCTAACTACCCCGTTTGGAGCAAATCGATCCATAGCTTCTATTGAAGTCCACAATAGAGCAGCTTGATGTTTAAAAAACAGAGATTTATGGTCTCGCATAATAGGATTATCGGATTTTAAGCAAAATTCGTATCCGTTCAAAGTTACATCCAACTTACGAAGGATAGACGGCCCCCATGTTTTATAAAGCAGATCATATCCGTATTCCGTTAAATTGAGAGTTTCATGCGTTTCCAAGGCAACATTTTCCTGAGAACCGCTCCAAAAATGAACATCTTCCCAGGGAACGTCTCTAACTCTATTTTGCTCCATCATTTTCTCGTATAATACAGTACCCGGAAACGGAGACAATCTAGTCAATTGCTGAAAAGTAGGATAACACGCGACGAAATAGTTAAGATCCTCGTATATGTTAGAATGATCATGAAAATCCCAACCACAAACCCAGGCACCTAAAGTTCTTATTCCCATTGAGTGAAGCTTGTCAAATACTTCGCGCGCATCAACCTCTTGACGCTTAGTATATCCGTGCTCTCCTGCAAATTTAGATTCTACTCCTATAAAAATTGCGCCCACACCGATTTCAGCAATAGTTTCCCAGCCATATTTTTTGGCAAAATTATAAATATTATCCACTGAACCAAATGCCAACCAATCTAAGGTTTCAACTACTTTTGGACTCGATTCCCAGTATTTTTTCGTTTCGAATAAATACTCTGGATGCCGGAAGTGATCCTCTTCGATCGCAAATATTAACCGAACATCTGGAAAATGTCGATGGTATGAGTATATATGGGATACAAATTCCTTAGGTGAGAGCAGTTCAATGCGTTTAAAACCAAACATTTCAGTAGTAGAGCAAAAATCGCACCCTCCAGGGCAACCCAATCCAGTCACTACAAACCCTACGTTACCAATTGGATATCTGTTGATAAACCACGGAGCACCTCCACATTTTGGCATTAATCTCTGCTCAATCGGTTTGTCTATGTCTTCACCTAAAAACTTACGCAAAAATTTTACGCCTTCACCTTTCACGACATAGTCTACAAATCTTTTCTGAGTTTCTTCATCGTACTTGGCTTTAAACGCCTGAGCAGCATACGAACCTAGCATGATTGTTGTATCGGGAGAATTTTCTCTAATATATTCACACATTTTCATAACATTATCTAGGTGGGGCGGAAACGCACTAATTCCAATTATACTATAACCCTTATCAACTTCTTTCTTAAAGTCATTCCAACGAGGATATTCCAACAAAGTGGCAGATTTCTCAATGTTTTGAGCTAAAATATGGTTTGCGTAACAATGGGTGTGAGAAATGAGAGTAAATATATCATCACCTTTAGTGAATCTTTGCCCTGTCGCATCAGTTAAAGAATCATTTGCAGGAAGCTTAGGGTAAGGGTAC
>JBHLLM010000240.1:2433-5012 GCA_048885575.1 Candidatus Hermodarchaeota archaeon | reverse complement strand
AAAAATTGTTTCAATGTAAATTTGGATTAAAAAAAAAAAAAAAAAAAAGAAGAAGGAATAGTGGCCCTTATTGAGGAAGTTTTGCATCTGGTCGAACCTCAGTTGCTGGTAATCCTTCAATTCCCCAATGAGCTTTCGGGATTTCGTGAACTAGCACTTCCACAGCGTGTTTTGGGATTCCTAACTCTACAAAAACCTCGGTAACTCCTACTATAACTTTTCTTATTATTTCTTCAGAAATACCTTTCCATAAATAAATTTGAGCTAATGGCATTATTTTTACCTCTTTTCTAACTATTATGATAACTAGTATATATAATATTATAAGATGTTTTAAGATAATAAAAAAATAAATTAGTTTGTTTTTAAAACAATTGTAATTGCTCGAGTGAGACGAATAACATCCATTACCTTCCCTTTTTCAACACTAATCTCTTCCCTAGAGATGCTATGAGTAAAATCTCCCCTACCTTCGCAAATTCTTACGATCGCGTTTGGATCTCCAGACATAACAATGATAGCATCTGGTTTTGTACCATCGGTTATAGTTCCCTTGCGATCTTTTATGTTTAAGAAGAAGGGATTTTCATTATCGAGATTAAACTGAAAGGACATCTCCCAGTCAAAATCCTTTCCGGCGATGTTTGTTACAAAGACAGCTTTAGCTTTTTGTATTGTATTCATTTTTTCTACAATATTAGTTAATTTCTCTTTAGCCAGTCCCATTTTTATAATCCTCCCTCGTATTCTGGTTTTGATATCCAATTATCGTATTCATCTTCGGGAACAAAGAAAAAATCTGTCATTTTTCCTTCTCGTTTTTTATTGAAGACCGCTTTAACTCTTTTCCCTTTTTTTATTTTAGAAGGAACTAAATTTTCAGAAAAAATGCCTTGAAGCAACGCTGTCTCTGCCCCATCCAATTTAATAAAACCTATCCCATAAGGTATAGCTTTAATAAACGCTGAAGTAGTATACCAAACAATTGTGCTCACTTCAATAGTTCCCGATTGCTTAAGTTCGATCCAATCAGCAGGTTCATAACAATCAGAACAATTAATTCTCGGAGGCATCCAAGTTTTCCCGCACTTCTTACATTTAGTGCCAAGAAGCCTTTTTTTGTTCATTAATTCAATAAAGAACTTAGATTGTCCGCCCATTGTGTATTTATAGTTAATTTTTATTATGTCTCGAATTTGATGGTCCTGAAATTCTTCACTCATGGCTTTTTCAACCCCTCCTCGTTTGCCATTACAATCACCGCAGCATACGCCGCACCAGGACCTCCAATAGAATGAGAAATTGCTCGCCCTTTTGTAATTGTTACTTGATGTTTACCTGCATCCCCTCTTAATTGAAGGGCAGCTTCACCAGTGCTCATGATTCCTGTTGCACCAACAGCGTGTCCGCATCCTATCAATCCTCCAGAAGGACAACATGGAAGTTCTCCTTCTAACCAGGGACCTTCTCCTTCTTTTTCGAAGGATTTCTCAATCCATGGGCCTCCTTCTCCAAAAGGAACAAAACCAAGTTCTTCATACGAAATTACTTCTTGTCCTGAGAAAGCGTCGTGAAGTTCGGCAAGATCAATTTGTTGCTTAATTTTATTATAATTTAAACTAGCCATCTTGTACGCTGCTTTTGCAGCATAGATGTTCGAATATAATCGGCCCATATCTTCCCGATTCCCTATAAAACAATCAGTATTAGCAGCAGCAACTCCTGTAATCCAAATAGGTTTTTCTACGCCTAGTTCTTTCACTTTATCTTCATTTGCGAAAATTAATGCTGCCGAAGCTTCGGAATAAAGGCAGCAGTCAAGCAATTTGAAGGGATAACAGATGATCCTAGAGTTCATAACATCCTCTACAGTTACTTTCATTGGTGATTGTGCTTTAGGGTTTAAAATCGCGTTACCATGATTTTTTACGCTTACACATGCCATTTGTTCTTCAGTTGGATTACCAAATTCCTCGTAATGAGCATTAACCATAGAAACGTACGAACTAGCTGCCATCATACCCATTGGATACTCATAAGTCATGTCAGCAGAATAAGCGATTGCGTTTAGGACTTCAGGGGTTGTAACACCTGTTTGTTCATCATAACAATCATTACATTTTTCAAGTCCGATACATAAACATAGATCACTTAACCCAGACGCTACTTCAGCATATGCCATTCTGACAGTATAACCTCCTGTTGCTCCTCCTGTTGCGACTCGCGTTCCTGGCTTATTATTCATTCCTAGATACGAGTTAGTAAAAATATCTGGCATGAATTGCCGTTCGAATAACTCGTTATATATACCGTAAACCGTTGATTCTAAATTCTTGTGAGTAATCTGCGCTCCATTTTTGTTGGCATCTTCCAAAGCGAGTTTAGTCGCGTCGTATGCGAGCTCGAAATATGTTTTATCTAAATATCGTGCCCTAAAAGGAGTAATCCCAACCCCAATAATAGCTACTTTTTTCATGATTCTCATTTAAAATTGTTTTATGTTTATATTGGTTATAAATATAATTTAGATTAGATTTTTTACTTAATTAATATTGAGAAATCTTATATATCCATTAATT
>JBHLLM010000240.1:0-2333 GCA_048885575.1 Candidatus Hermodarchaeota archaeon | reverse complement strand
ATAATCGCTGAGGGAGAGGCTCATTTAATCTGGTACGATTACGAAAACCAAAAAAGAGCAGGCATCTCTGATAAATTGAAACAAAAATTGATGGAACATAAATAATAACGCAATTTGTTATCGTTTTGTTTTATTATATAATCGATATTTAATCGATTATGAATTTTTAAAATTTCGTTTATTTTTTTTGGTTAATAAAACTCCTTGCAATAATGACCAGAGTATAATCCCAGCGTACGCAATCCATTGAATTGAATGATTTATGCCTATTTCTGAAGTTCCAATTATGAAAAAAAGTAAATATCCTATCCAAACTAATCCATACAATGCTCCGGAGATAAACGACATAATTATATAGATTTTAGAGACTTTTCTACTTAGAACTTCAAGGATCCCATAAAGTAAGAGGATAATCGAACCTGTGACATAATGTATTCCTGCAGCAATTCCATGAACTAAATAAATTAAGAATATATTTCTCTCGAAGGGAATTACGCTTACAATATTATGGCTTACAATTGAAATTATTGCGCCTAGTTTAGTAGTTTTGATTAACAAAAAATGATCCAGATCTTGACGAAGATAATGTATTAAAGAAAAATAAAGAGGATATTGACAAAAACTTGCCGTAATCAGTCCTACACTATAAATTATGCTTGAAATTTTCGGTCCTGTAGCTAAATCGCTTACAGCGCGTGACATTATAGTGAAACTAGGATCTACAAGGGTATTATAAAAGTATGAAAAAAGAGCTGATATAGTAACTGCTATTGCTCCTACAATTCCAAAAAACCCTCCACTCTCTCGAATGAATTCTATTATACTTTTATTCATCAGAAACACCATTTTTCTTTTTCATTTTGATATTAATTATACTTTTTAAACTGGAAAAAAAAAATACTATGAAATATTGACCATAAAACGATTCCCGCAAGACTGATCCATTGTAAAATAAAATTTACATACACTTGTGGTATTTGAAATATAAAATCAATTAAATAACCGATCCAAAGCATACCATATATTATACTGGTTAAAAAGGATATAATACCATAAATCTTGAAATGCTTTAATATGAAAATTTCAAAGAATCCATAAAAAAAGAAAGTAAATGAACCAGCTACATAATGAGTTGCTGCTGCAGAGCCATGTCCTAAAAAAAAGGTCAACATTTCTTTTTCAAAGGGAATAATCCCTAGTACTATAAGTCCAGATGCTGAAATTATCGATGTAAATTTGGTAATTTTAATTATATATGTATTAACTTTTTTATTTTGAAGATTTTTTACTATGGAAAGATGATAAAAGAGTAGACAAAAACCAGAAAGAGTTGCTCCGACATTATAAACAATATTGGACATATTTGGTCCTGTTCCTAAATCGCTGACACTATTTGATATTACAGTGAAAGTAGGATTTACGGAATTGTACAGTAAAAATGCTATTATAACTGAAATTGATGTAGATGATACACCCAAAATTCCATAATACCCTCCTTTATCTATAATAAGCTTAAAATAGACATGCTTAATCACTTTACGCATTATTATAATAAACTCTTTAAATTTATGCATTTTCAGAATTACGCTTTTTAGTTAAGATTAAAAATATGCTATGTACTAACGACCAAAAAAGGATTCCTGCTAGACTAATCCACTGTAAGGAGTAATTCATATAAACTTTTGGTAATTTAACTGTATAATCGATTAAATAACCTACCCATAAACTACTATATATTATACCTGTTAGAAATGAAATTACGCCTAGAATCTTAGAAAACTTTAAAATTAAAAGTTCAAAAATTCCATAACATATGAAAGCAATTGAAGCAGTTACATAATGAATAGCTGCTGCAGAACCATGTCCAAAGTAGAAAAATTGTATTCCTCTCTCAAAAGGAATGAACCCTAGTATTATAAGCCCAATTGCTGAAATCATAAATGTGAGTCTGGTAATTTTAATTAAATAAGGATTACCGTTTTCATTTTGAAGATACTTAATCAAACCGGAATAAAGAGAAATCTGACACAATCCCGTGATTACTGCACCTATATTATAAATAATATTAGACATATTCGGTCCTGTTCCCAAATCACTTACACAGTTTGATATTGTGTTGAAAGTAGGATCTACAGAAGTATACAAATAAAAAGCCACTATAACTGTTGTCGAAGTAGCCGTAACTCCTGTAATTCCAAAATAACCCGCTTTTTCTTGAATGAATTTTATAAAATTGGTTTTTGTCAATTTATACATTTTTGTAGCTAATTTTATGAAGCAACAATTCTAATTGGACAATATTATCAATCATTCCAATATATTTAATAATAACA
>JBHLLM010000239.1:0-5025 GCA_048885575.1 Candidatus Hermodarchaeota archaeon | reverse complement strand
TAGGAATTATTTTACCTGAGGGACTTTTTGGAAACCCCTCAAATAGATATATCTGGAAATATTTACGAAGCAAGGGAAAAATTTTAGGAATAATCAGTTTGGACCAGAATGCATTTCAACCTTACACATGTAATAAAACCAGTATTCTTTTCTTTCAAAAAGTAAAAAATGTATCTAAAGATTATTTAATCGATTTTGCCATAGTCAATAATGTAGGTCATGATAAAGACGGAAAAGTACAATATAAATTGAATAAAGACGGCAGCGTTAAATACGATTTGAATAATGAACCAATCATTAATGACGACTTATTAAATTTACATTTGAAAGTTAATGAAAGTATTGAATTTAGCTATTTAGAGGACCAAGATGTGTTTAAGTTAAATATAAACCAAATAAAAAACAATATTTTCATTCCTTCCTATTATACTAGTGTTGAAAAACCGCTTAAATCGTTAGAAGAGAATAAGAACTTTACATTATTATCTATTGCAGATTTGATTGAAAGAAACATAATTTATACTAAAAACAAGGAATTTATTCCTAGAGGCGACGAGATTGGCTCTCACGTTTACGGTTTAGGAGATATCCCGTTCATACGTACAAGCGAAATTAGTAACTGGGAAATTAATTTAAATTCACATAAAAAGACATCCGAAGAAGTTTATAACCAATTCAAAGAAAAACAAAATATCGAAGTAGGAGATATTCTTTTGGTTAAAGATGGGGGGCCAAATTTAATTGGAAAAACCGCTTATATTACTGAATTGGATACAAAAATAATTATTCAGAGTCACATCTACCAAATTAAGGTACTTAAAAATAGTGAGAACATTGATCCTTATCTTTTATTATATTCATTAAATTTAGAAATTGTTCAAGAACAGATTAAAGCAATAACCTTTGTTCAAGGAACCATCTCCACCATTGGAAACAGAATAATGGACGTAATATTACCAATACCGTCTGAGAAAAGTAAAAGAAATGAAATTTCAAAACATATTAAAGGGATTATTGATCTCAAAACAGAAATCAGGAAGAAAATACTCAATCTCTCTATAAAATCTTTTGATGATTAATATGAAAATAGAAAATTTCAATATGCATTACTATCAAGAAATATTGGAACTTTGGAAACGGGCAGGAATTGGAATCGGTTCATCTGACACTAAAGAAGAAATTGAAAAGATATTAGATCGAAATCCAGAGCTTTTTTTAATTGGCAAGGAGCAAGGAAAAGTTATTGCTGTCGTAATAGGCGCTTTCGACGGTAGGAGGGGATATGTACACCATCTTGCTGTAGATCCAAAGTATCAGAACAATGGATATGGTAAAATAATTATGGATGATCTAATTGACAGATTTCAGAGAAAAAAAGTTCACAAAATTCATTTATTTATCGAAAAACATAATATAAAAGTTGTGGATTTCTACCGCAAACAAGGATGGGAAATCAGAGATGATTTGATTATGATGAGTTTTATTCCAGATAAGACTCTCTACAGAAGATCCGTAGATGGAAAATGAAGAATGAAAAAAAAAGTATATAAAATAAAAGTTAAAATTATTAGGTTTTGATTGTTTTAATTCCCCTCTTTTTCAGCAGAATAATCGTTATTCCCAGCGTTATTGAAAAAGCAAGCACTAATAAGGGATACCCTAGGATTGCCGGCTCCTCTTCTAAGGGAGTAAAATACGCTTTAAATACGGGATCATGGACGAATTTCCCCCCACCGTATAATCCAAATTCAGGATAGCATGTAAGGAAAAAAGCAGCCATGTCATTAGGATCTGTAGCATTATAAGCCTCATCAAATGGTATTCCGTGAGTGAAATGATTAGTTTGGTTAACAACATAACCAACCAATAATCTGCCAAAATCACCAACTAATTGAGTCATACCTGAAACCAGTTCTAAAAATGCGGAGTCAGAAGTATTCATGCATTGATAAGACACATCGTGAATATTAGGAGCACTTCCATTTATGTTCTCGATAGTGTATTGAGGTTTTTGACTAAATTTGAAATCAAAAGCATGAGCTCCTCCTAAAGTTGTTTTTACTTCAGTTAAACCATCTAAATGAGCTGTAGCATTGATCTCACCTACCTCTAAATCAGTTAATGCCCAATCTTGACCTGCCATTATAAAACTCCATGTTCCAAGACATAATCCATAATCTGTACTTACCCATTTATATCCTGGTGACGCATCTGCCCAAGCAGTGAGGTTATCGTCTCTAAAGACCATTGCTGTAATTTTGCTTGATTCATAATCCTGATATAAGGTTGCTTCACCTAAAGTGGTATCAATTTCTAAAGTATATTCGTAATAGATATAACTCTGGTTTCCGATATGATGAGATCCGTCAACATATGTTCCCGGATCTGTATAATTAAAACCCCACTCAAAATCTTGCGGTTTACCTGGACTACGATCAATTTGAGGAACATAAAATACGATATCCGTGTAATTGTAGCCCCATGTATAAGTTACTTTTGTTCCACTCACCGTTCTTTGTAGTGGGGTAGCTTCTGTATACGGATTTGAATATATCCCAGTTTCTCTAACCTTATCCGTACTTGCACCCATGTAAAAAAAAGGGCTTATTTCTTCTCCCTTCTCATATGTTCCACTATGGTCAGAATCTTCGTAAACAAACCAAGCACTGTGCATAGAAGCAATCAAAATTTCAGAACCGTTTAAATACGCATGTTGCCACCACATTTGCGCTGGAGTAGTGTAAGTAACTTCTCTTCCGCTATATTCGTCCCACATAGTTTTATTCATAAATGACAACATACCCATCTCAAAATTTCCTTCCTTCATCCATTTAATGTTCCAGGTGTTATTTTCCCAACTCGTTTCATTTCTTACATATTCGTTAGCCCATTTTGAATTATTGAAAACATTCGTATCCCAGTAATTTTCAGTAAAATCATGACCATTAAATAGTTCAGAAGGAGTAGGTGGTTCACCATTAGCATTAACTGTGATAGAAAGAAAACCTGTTATGAGCAAAAAAAAAAAAATAACTGTACTTATTAAGCATTTATTTAGATTTCTCATTAGTTTTACCATATTTATTATAATTAGATTTTCTTCAAAAGAATAATAAAACACATATTTAAAATTATCTTTTTATCGTAAACAGAAAAATTAAAAAAAATAAGATACTTCTAATCCAATCAAACTATCCTAGAATGAAGTTTATGTAATATCTCCTCTGCTTTTTTCGAAAAACCAGCAACAATATCTTCAACATCCATTATAGAATCGATCATACCACAAGTTTGACCCGCTGGAACTGCTCCATTTTCTACATCTCCTTGAGTATAAACAATTTCATAGCGATGAAAATCTTCACGAAGAGAATCCAAATCATAAGCTTGTTCTTGAGAAATTTTTTCTTCCTTTGTCAATGTTTTTCCGTGTTCAAGAGAATATTTATTTTTCAATAGTCTTATTGGACCAAAACCGCCAGTAGTGATCAATGTATCTCGATCAGTTGCCGGGGGAATCAATGCTTTATAATTTGGGTGAAATTCACTTTCATTAGATGCGATAAACCTTGTACCCATAGCAACAGCATCTGCTCCCATTGCTAAAGCTGAAGCTACACTTTCTGGACTTGCGATCCCACCACACGCAACTAGAAGTTTTTCGGGGTATTTATGAGCTACTTGAGATACCAATACTAATGTTGTAATTCCCTCGTAACTTTGATGACCTCCCCCTTCAGTTCCGGTTGCACAAACACCATCACATCCTGCTGCAAATGATTTGTCGACTAACCACAAAGCAGGAGATACATGGAAATGCTTTACATCTGGAGTTTTTTCTTTCAGTAATTTGCTAGCAAATTTAGATCCTCCTGCGCTTGTTATGATATAAACTAATTGTTCGCGAAGTTTTGGATTCTGGTTAATTTCTTGAGTAATTTTTCTTAAGATTATTTTATGGTCTGTTTGAAGCCGAGCTGTTCGAACATTTACACCAAATGGTTTATCCGTGTGTTCAATTACATATTCTAACTGCGTAATTATGTCTTTTACAGAATTTTTTCCAAGTAAAGTCGCATGACTTACTACACCAAGTCCACCCACTTCAGAAACGGCAACTGCTAGCTTAGTGGTATAAAAAGGACCCATCGGAGCGCTAATAATTGGATATTTAAGCCCAAATAATTCAGTTAATCTTGTTTTTATCATCTTTTTTCCTCAATAGATTTCTTAATATTATAGTTAATACTACATTTTGAAATTAAAAAATCTTTTTTATATTTCTATCGAAATGTTAAAAATTAAGAGATTTAATCTCAAATCCATTTGAATGAATGTATTTGAAAAAATAATGTTTTTAAATATAAATGAAAAATTGGCTTAATTATCCAATGGAAAATTTAAGAATATCATATTGGAAATTTTAATGACAAAATTGACCAATGGTTTTATTGTAAATTTCTTCCAAGATCGAGGAGAATATTTTGGAGTCGTGGGAGCAATAGCTAATGGACTCTCAACTATACTCTCATTATTAATACATTCTTTAATAGATTCTAGTTTCACAATAGCATTGCATCCTATAAGTGATTTAGGAACAGGACCAGAAATCTCAAGAATTATTTATAATGTTGGATTGATAACTATTAGTTTTTTTCAATATCCTCTATTCCTTTCTGTGAGAAATTACCTACATAAAAAAGAGGGAAATGCTTTTTTAATAAAAATTGCGACACTGAGTGCACTTATTTCTACAATCAGTCATAACATCTTAAGTTTAGTTCCCTTTGAGAGGAATGTATTAGATTTATATTTAATTCATGGTAGTGCAGCTGCAATACACTATGTAGGAGGTTCCATTGCTCTTGTTTTTTATGGCTTTATCGAAATTTTGACTTCAAAAGTTTCTAAGATTTTAGTGACTATATCCTTTATAGCTGGTGCATTATATGGTATACTCTGGATGGGTTATCTATTCTATTTTATAATTGGGATCCCACCAGAACTTATCAACCATTCTCTACA
>JBHLLM010000238.1:0-5037 GCA_048885575.1 Candidatus Hermodarchaeota archaeon | reverse complement strand
AGTTCTGGTGAATAAATACCCGCTAAATAGCGAAGGATTACCTGATAATTCTTATAAGCATTGAATTCATCTAAATATGATTGATTATTTATTCCAATTCCATATAAGGCATTATATTCTCCAATGTATTCTCCTTTTCCATTTCTTTCTGTGAAGCCTTGGTATATTTTTTCAGCCGTTGCTTTACAGCGGCTCCGAGGGCTATGAAACAATCGAATTGGTCTCTCTATTGGCAAATTTTTACCAAAATTTATTGCAATTTCTTCACCTAAAGGTGTTAGCTCCATATTCGCTCCCTTTAGATCACTTTCATGAATTATTTTTGGTTCAAATCTCTGCGAATGTCTTAGTATTATAGTAATCTTTGAATGAATGGGAAATTTATTGAGTCCCCTAATTAAATTTCTCGCCTGTTTCGTCCAAGTGTTTTCTTCCCATACATTACTTTTAAAATTATTTGACATTGTGGATATCTACCTATTCTTGAATAATTTATGATTTCTATTCCTCTATCCCTTTTGACAAGAAGGACAAAAAAACCCATGACGTCCTGAAATTTCGAAGCGGGTGATATCGTTTTTACATATCGGGCATTTTTCATCCTTATTGCGATGGGGGATTAAGAATTCGTCAGGATAACTGCTTAAATCACCTTTTTTCTTTATACCAAAATCTAGAACTTCTTTAATATTAGTATACAATTCTATAGTTTTGCTTTCACTTAATGAATTAATATTAGTTTTTGGATGTATCCTTGTTCTGAACAAAATTTCATCGGAATAAATATTACCGACACCTGCAATAAAGCTCTGATTAAGTAGTGCGTTTTTAGCGATAGCACTTCTTCTTTGTACGGCTTTTTGAAACTCTTCGAGAGACATTTTGTACGCATCTGGTCCCAATTTTTTATTTTCAATAAATTCCTCGATTGTATGAACGATTGATACTTTTCCAAACATTCTAATGGATATATAGGCTAAACTAAACCCGTTGTCAAACTGGAATATTACTTTACTAAATTTAGGGGGTTCTTCTTTGGTATTGTAATACTCCAAGTCTCCGCTCATCCCAAAATGCATCACAAGGTATTGAGGATTGAGATATATAAGTAGATATTTTCCATGTCGAGTTGTGGATTCAAACTTCTTACCAATTAGAGATTTTTTTAGATTACTCTCTTCTGTATTTAATATTCTATCATCCATAACTTTTACATTAGTAATCAATTGCTTTAAAGAGGTTTTATCAAAGTATCTTTTGAAAGTTTCTACTTCTGGAAGTTCCGGCATGATTTTATCAAACTATTGAATATTAATTATTGTGTTTCAAGCTTTATATATCATAGCACTTAAGGAATAAGACTAACAACTAAGTCTAATTTTTCATGTCTGTCCTTTTTTCATGTGTTCGACAGACTCAAGGATCGAAGTAATAATTAATTTCTTTTACTTTGTCCTTAAATTTTAAATTCTTCTTTTATTTTAGCAACAAATTTATCGCTATCTTCCGAATCAGTTAAAAATTCTATTTCTGTGGGAGAATTAATACCTAATCCTAACTGAACGGCTCTTTTAATTTGATCTTGTTCAAAAATTGGGCCGTTTGTGACTTCTGGTGTAGTTCCAAGAATTCTCAATATTGCGACTCCTATAGCGTCAATAGCGATTTTGTCTGTACCTGCAACAAACACATTTGCTTCTACGCGCGGACCTTCCATAGGCCCTTGAGCCACGAAGGTAATGACCCCATCCATAACTATTAAATCTGGTTTATAAACACAATTAATTTCAGCTATCATTTCTCTTTGATATTTTGACGAGTGTAGCTCCGTCATGTTTTTTTTGTTGACCAAACCTACTGCGTTTTTTAGCGACATAGTAAAATGTCCGCCATACATGTGAGTCTTTAAACAACAAGTCTCTACAATACATTCTGCTTCGTCGTAAATTTTGGCAAAAAGAAATCCATCCTTCCAGTGATTACCTTCGGGTTTCTTAAGAATATAGGCATCACGAGGTATCTTAGTTAAATCTACTACATTAAATCCTAAATCTTTTGCTAAAGCATTTAAACCTTTTTTCTCGAAAACATCTGAGGTTTTCGCTGGACCTGCTCGTTCTGCTAGAGTTATAGTTTCTGCTCCCATTTCCTTTAACTTTAAAACGAGTTGCTTTACAGTTTCCATTGAGCTTGAAGCAGGAGGAGGATCAGCAGTATTGAAATTTGGTTTAAAAATTACATTTTTTCCCTTAATAGGATTGATACCTAACAACTCTATAGATTTATTAACGCCATATACGCGATCTTTTGTCGAAATTACTGCTACCTTTGTCATTATTTCCACCATGTATTGGATAGCTTATTGGAGGTATAAAAATAAACTTAACTGTTTAAAAAAATCACTATTTATTATATATAAATATAAAAAGCTAATTCTAAGATTGTTAGCTGAGTATTCTATTAAGTTTATTACCCAAAACTTCAGGTATCTCGCCTAGATACGAGTTAAAATCACAAATAAGAAGATAAAGATATGGTTCAAATAACCCTTCAATAGTTGGTCCTACATCTGATTTATAGATGTATACCCAAATTTCCTCACTATCGTGAGTAGACTGTCGATACACCCAATTTAACGGCGGAATTTCGGGAATATTACCAATATTTCTCAATATTGCATGGATATCGTCAAGGGTGTATTTTTTTCCCAATATCATAATAGGAGAAAGATCAAAAGAGGTTATACAAATTTCGCGTAAACCATAATTTTTCATTTCTTTAAGGAAATCGCTCCCTACACGTTTTAATTGGGCTTTATTTTCGTCTACACGATTTCGTGCTTCAAAATCCGTTAATATATTGTATATTTTTTCTTCCTGAACTGGTAAAATCTCTATAGCTGTTTCTAACGGTATTTTATAAGAAAGAAGGACATCATATATCAACTTTATTTTAGCATAAACGGATTTGTGAAACAGATACGATTCTGTTTGGCAAGTGACAAGCACATCCCCAGAATAATTGTTTTTATTTTTTTGTATCGCTGCTTGCTCGTTTGAATTGAACTCTAGAATACTAATATTTTTAGACATAGCCCTTGCGAACTTAAATAGTGCAGAGACTAATCCCGCGTTAAGTTCAAAGGAATCTTCAATTTCAAAATCAGAATTGGGTTTAAAATCTTCTTTTGAAAAGTCGAAAAATCTTAGGTATTGTTTGATGCCATTCGGAGCAGTTTTCACCTTTAACTGGTAGTAAGGAAATCCATTGCTGGTTATAACAGAGAATGTATAGATTGTCACTTTCTAAATAAATTTGTCTATATAATATTCTAATAAATACAATTGTAATATGATGCTCTGTTTTTATATAGTTTCCTAAATCAAAAACAAAATTTTATCAGTCTTAACGAAATTTAGCTTATTAATCAATTCTTACTCCTTGTTTTTTAAGAACCGCCTGAACATCTTCAATATTTACCTGCCTACAAGAGACATTATCCTTAATAGAAACGGCAGCAGCTACTCCGGCACCTTGACCGGTAACCATACAACAACACATTTGGCGAGTTGCAGCGTGGGAAATTTTGTCCCCAGCAACACAACGGCCAACTACGAGGAGATTTTCTACCTTTTGTGGAACAATGATACCGTAAGGAACTTGAAAATATCTACCTGTTGTAGGCATTATTGCGATGCCATAACCGTCTATGAATTCAGGACATATTCCTATAGAATCTTTGAAACGAGCTTGATTTTTTACATCATGTTCGGTGATTTCATATTCACCAATTATTTTTCTGGATTCTCTAATGCCCAATGAAGCTCCGATTGTTCTTAGTTTTGCTTTTTTAAAACCGGGAGTATATTTTTTTAAGGCTTCAATTGCCCATAAAACTCGTTTTCTCCCTTCAATTTCTGCTTTTGTGAGGTCCCATACATCTGTAGGGTCTAAACCTGACATGTGAATCCCGTTGAAGGATGTAATTTCTCCTGCGTCTGTATAATTAGTCCAATAGCTTTCAATATTTACATCCTCTGGAATCTCACCAGCTTCTTTTGCCTTGTTAAATGGCTCAACTAAGTATGTAGTAAAAAAGTTTTCTTCCTTACCAGAAGTTTCACCCCAATCTCCTATACTACTGGGATTTAAGTAAACATACATAAGAAATTTACCTATATTGATACCGCTGGCCCCAAAATTTACCGTTACCTCCATCAATTCGTTCTTCGGGTTTTTTCGAAATGGAACCCCCGATAAGCAAGCTATATCCGCATCACCTGTCGCATCGATTATCCGTTTGGCTAAAATCGCTTGTCTTCCAGATTTACTTTCCACAAAAACGCCTTTAATTATGTTCTCTTCCATAACCACACCAACGGCATTGCAATGGAGTAATGGAGTGATACCTGCTTCTTTTACTAATTCATCTGCTAAATGTTTAAAAACTTCGGTATCCAGAACTTCATAGGTCGGTTCTCCGTTTACTATCAAGCCTTCTTGTTCAAGAATCGCTCTTATTTCCTTGTTTCGGATGTTACCGAATATATTTATGCTACCATTCATTTCTTTTGCTCGGAGTTCGAACTCTGAGCCAATTCCACCAGCATCGACCGTATTCGCGTATCGATACCACGCTATTGTTCCTATCATTGATTGCGTTATAACCCCACCAAAACAGCCATATCTTTCTACAAGTGTGGTATTAACGCCTTCTCTCGCAGCAGCCAACGCAGCAGAGAGTCCTGCCGGTCCACCACCTAATATTAAAACATCCGTTTCAAGCATAACAGGTATCTTTTTTGATGGCTCTTCAACATATTTCACAATTTATTACCTTTATTTACATATTTGACTCTATAGAGGGCATCTAACCTTAATTAATCTAATCATCTAAGTTAACTTCTAAATTTCTTAATGGAATTTAAATTTTGTTTTTAAAAAAAATCTTTTAGTAAAGTTATATATTATCTTTGTCTATTCTCTTAACGATTTCATTCAATTTCAATCTCAATTTCACAACAATCATTTCCAGCA
>JBHLLM010000237.1:0-5044 GCA_048885575.1 Candidatus Hermodarchaeota archaeon | reverse complement strand
ATCGTTCCTAGAAGTATTTACAGCCTTAAAACAAGAGTATCCACAAATGTAGAATCACTAACATCTTTTATCCTTCAGGTATCATGTTTAGATAGAAAGGTCTCGATTTCTTTGATAAACTGCAAGGTGTCTTGCTCAATTTGTTTTGATAACGCGTCTAAATCGCGGAAATCAGGGTTGTCAATTAAAGTGTGATTTAAAATTGAATCAACACCTTTGGTCGCCGTTGCAAGGTTGTATTTGTTCCAATTACTTTCGGCAAACAAGTTCAAGTATTTTATTTGCACTTTTTTATTAGTTCCTGCTAGCCATACTTCAAATCGAAATGAGTCATGAAGAAAAAGAATTACGATTTTCAATTTTCGCGGTTTTAATGATTTTGGGAAGAAGTGAAAATATGTTAAATCCATGTATCCAGGATAGATACTGCTTGATACGAAAAAATTGGGATATTTGTTGTTAAAATGTGATCTCAAGTCTTTAAAATATTGTATCAATCCTTGATACGCCTCTTTAATGTCACCCTTCTTTAACTGTTTCTTATATTCAATCATAGCTTCATGAAATGCCATGTTTCATTCCTCCCTCAAACTAAAAGGCTTAATTGTTATAGTTGCTATTGAATATTATAAAGAACAACAGTGAAAATTATCTTTTATAATTTTCTTTTAATTAATAGGATAATAACAGAACGATAACATCGGGTTGTACAGGTTTTAATTATGATCTAAACAAAAAATAAAAAAAAAAGATTAATTTGTTAACTCAATATATTCTAGAGTTTTATTCTTGATATTGTTCATCGTTGGTGTATTTGTGGTTTCTTCATCATAATTAATAGTGAATGTTAGTCTACAAGATCCTGAATTAGTAAGTAAATTCGAAAAATACGCAAAAAGCTAAGAAGGAAGAGCCTAATCAAGGTTTATAAGTGAATTAATTTTTTTATTTATATTTTGAAAATAACCTTATATCTTAACAGCAAATTTCAAAACGAGGTTAATTTAGTCTAATTGAATTTCTATTCAAAGCAAGAAGAAGTACTATTGAACTCACGCCAATCCAAATCAATCCAAACAGGAAATCAATCCTTTGAATCAGTCCTAGGATGTTAGGGAAGATGTTAGTAACAAACATAATCCAAAATAGTATACTAGCAATAATTGAGAGGATAACCGTAGTCAATGTAAATGCTGCTAACTTTTTCCATTGGAGATCTTGTTTGAAGTGAGAGTAGAATGGAAGCGGTGCAAATGTTAATGAGATACCTGCAATGAATGCAAATATTCCATGGAGGGCTCTGATGGGATCCTGGCTAAGATCGATCTCGCAACCTTGGTTACAATTCATAATAGCAGCTCCTATTAATCCAAGTCCTCCAAGAATGAATAGGAAAACTCTTTTTAATCTTGCTTTGCTTTGATTAACCGCGCGATTAAATCCAATTGCAAAAATGATGATTAAACCACCCGTTGTTCCAACACCGATATTAAATATATCTCCTCTGAATCCCCCAATTCCGCCCAATATACTCAATAACTGTCTCATATGATTGTATCCAGGTACGAGAACTCCCATAATGATGAGTAAGCTAATATACGAGATAGGTATTAGCATTCCGACCAGTGATACCAAAAAGTACCTTTTCCTATTTTTCATGTATGTTTGTTCTTTTTTGTCCTTTTATATATTTCTCTATTTTAACTATTTTCTCAATTAACAAATTCTATAGTTTATCGAGATTTTCTAAAAGTTTTGAAAAATAAAGCTTGTTTTTTTTTAGAACTCCTTTCCCATTTTGATCAATTCACAAAGAGATGCATCTACTTTGATTATTTTCTATTTTTTCGCTTTCATAAAGTCGACTTCTCCTCGAAAGAGTCCAATATAGGTTGTGCCTGTCATCTCGTAGAAAATATCTGGATTTCAAACTGGATTTTTTCTAAGGCCCTTGCATAAGCAATGATTTCATGTCCCTTAGCTAACGCTTTGTCGAGGAATTGTGTCCCTAATCCTCCCGTGGCACCAAATACTACAATTTTCATAATTCCTAGTTTATTAGGATGGTTGATAAAAGAAAGGTTTATGTTTTTTAATTATTTATCACATTTCATATACTTAATATGATTTCTAATAAAAATGAGGAAGATATACAATGCCAAAAGCGAATGTAAATATTATTGAGATTGAATATGAGACAATCGGGAAACCGACTTCAAAACCTTTATTATTGATAGCGGGACTGGGAAGCCAGTTGCTTGCTTGGTCGGATGAGATATGCGAAAACTTTGCAAATAGTGGATTTTTTGTCATCAGATTCGACAATCGAGATGTAGGTTTGTCAACTAAATTTGAAGAGGCGGGAATACCTAACTTTATGGAGATTTCTGCTGCTCACGCTAGTGGAAGAATACCGAAAGTACCATACACTTTAGAGGACATGGCTGATGATGCTATTGGTGTCTTGGATGCTCTGAATATAGATAAGGCACACATCCTCGGTGCTTCTATGGGTGGAATGATCGCACAAATTATAGGATATAGACATCCTTCTCGTGTACTATCTCTCGCAGTGATTATGAGCACTACAGGAAATCCTGAACTTCCACCTTCAAAAGCTGAAGTCATGATGCAATTCTTTGCGCCCGTTCCATCAGAACGCGAAGCATATATTGATGAGATGGTCAAACGGGATAGTTTGATTAATGGTACATTCCCTTATGATGAGAATCAATCAAGAGAATATAGAACAAATGAGTATGATCGGGGTTATTACCCCGAAGGAGTAGCTCGTCAATTAGCAGCGATGGCGGTACCTGGTAATATTAAGCCTTTTATAACCGCAATATCAGTACCTACTATTGTTATTCATGGAAATGAAGACCCTTTTAATCTTATTGAAGCAGGTAAAGAGATTGCTTCAACAATACTTGGAGCAGAATTATTGATTATAGATGGAATGGGGCATAGTCTTCCTAGTGAGGTCATATCCCATATAGTAAAAGCGTTAGTAAAAAATAGTAACAAGAAAGATATTTAGAATTTTTCTCTACATATTAGTGGGTTGTTTTACCCATAGACAATTAATTAATATTATAACAAATCCCAAATTACTTATTATAAGATTATTAAGAAGCTATCAGAACGGTTTGTATTTATGCAGAAAAAGAAGGTTGTAATTATCGGGGCTTTAGGAATGGATTTTCACTTGTTTAATACTGTTTTTCGAGATAATGAAGAGTATGATGTTATTGCATTCACAATCGCGGGAGAACAAAATGTTGGGACTACAGAAGAAACTCAAAGGAAATATCCCGCAGAATTAGCGGGAAAATTATATCCAAAGGGCATCCCTATGCTTCCCGAAGAGCATTTAGAAGAAATAATAAAACACCACCAGATTGACGAAGTGGTATTTGCGTATTCTGATGTTTCCCACGAGGATGTAATGCATAAAGCGTCTCGCGTGTTATCTGCTGGCGCAAATTATAGATTAATTTCGGGAAAATTTACACAAATTAAATCCAATAAACCATTGGTGGCAATTTGCGCTGTTAGAACGGGTTGTGGTAAAAGTCAAGTTTCCCGAGCTACATACAGGTATCTTAAAGGCAAGGGTTATAAAGTTGTAGCCATAAGAGAACCAATGCCTTATGGAGATTTAATAAAGCAAAATGTCATGAGGTTTGAGAAGTACGAGGATTTGGATAAATACGATTGTACAATAGAAGAAAGAGAAGAATACGAACCCTATATTGAACAGGGACTTGTTATATATTCTGGTGTAGATTACGAGAAAATTATTAGGGAAGCTGAAAAAGAAGCTGATGTTGTTATCTTTGATGGAGGTAATAATGAGATTTCTTTCTATATAACTGATCTACTATTTATTGTTGTTGATCCATTAAGACCAGGTCATGAAGTTAAATATCATCCTGGAGAGGTTAATGCGAAATATGCTGATGCATTTGTTATCAATAAAATGAATAGTGCGAAACCAGAAGATGTCAAAATAGTTGAAAATAATTTAAACAACCTTAATCCAAATGCAATAAAAATTTATACTAACTCGGTAGTCACTGTTGATGATGCTCAAAATATTAAAGGTAAAAAAGTAATAGTAGTAGAAGATGGGCCAACATTAACCCATGGGAATATGGCTTATGGAGCAGGGTATGTTGCTGCTAAAAACAATGGAGCAATAATCGTTGATCCCCGTCCATACATCACAGGAACAATGAAGACTGTTTTTGAGGAGTTTCCTCAGATTACTGAAATAGTTCCAGCAATGGGATACAATGACCGACAGATTAAAGATATGGAAGATACATTAAATAAAGCAGAAACTGAAGTAATCATTGATGGTAGTCCAATAGATTTGGCAAAATTAATAAAAAGTAATAAACCAATTGTAAGAGTCAGCTACGATATTGAAGCTATAAAGAGCCCAACAATAGAAGAAGTACTTGACAATTTTATTGAAAAACATTTAAGTTAATCGTTTTTTATTATTTGGATTTCTTAAAATATGAAATCATTTGATCATTATACTTTATTATTGATATAACGAGGGATAAGTAATGGAAAAAACTGAAGTATTAATTGCGTATGGTACTCGGTATGGAGCAACAGCTAGTACCTCAAAAGAAATTGCTAATGTCCTTCAAGCTGAAGGACTTGAAGTAAAAGTTGTGAATCTCAAAGAAGAAAAGGTTAAAGATATTTCAAAATTTAAACTTGTTATTATAGGGAGTGGGATGAAAATGGACATGTGGACTAGTGTAGCTAAAGCATTTTTAAAGAAGTTTAGTAGTGAACTCAAGAATAAGAAAGTAGCAATCTTTGTGTCTTCAGCGGGGCGAGCACTCCTAGAATATAAAGGAGAAACCGATGAAATTGATAGAATAACTAAAAAATATTTAGAAGATAAAGCTAATAAATACAATTTGAATCCAATCTCGATGACCATGTTTGGAGGTATCTGGGATTATAATCAGATGGGTAGAATTTTTAAAAAAGCATTGGATGCAGAAAAAGAAAATTA
>JBHLLM010000236.1:0-5049 GCA_048885575.1 Candidatus Hermodarchaeota archaeon | reverse complement strand
TATTAATTCACGACGGAGTTATTGGAATTAACAAGAAGGGCAAAATTCCGAATAAGATGGAAGATCTACTCAATATGAATATAACGATTTATGCGATGATTCCTGACTTAAAGGCTCGTGGAATAGCTCTGGAACACATTCACGATAAGGTTAAGCCTATTGAATATGATGAACTAATCGATATTTTAGATAAAGCGCTAAAGATAATATCTTGGATGTAATACATCCAAAAAATCAAAGTAAATTTTTTGAAAATAAGGGTAATAAAAAATTACAAAATTTTGGAATATAAACGAATTAGAAATTAAATAATAAATAATAGAAGTGAAAAAATATGGGAGAAACAATAAATTTTATTGTAAAGGACAAATCATTCGAAAAGTTCGCAATGATGATGCTCCTAGGTACCACAGCAGACGCGATGGATACAAAAACCAACTTTTTCTTCACCTTTTGGGGTTTAAGATTATTAACCAAGAAGTTTAAGCCTAAAGTAGCTGGAATGCCTTTTCCAATGAAAGGTATGGCAGCAGGTATGTTCAAGAAAAGGATGGCAAAATTTGGAATTGAAGATCCATGGGGTATGATTAAAGACGCTATCGAAAATGGTAACATGAAATTATTTCCATGCCAAATGACAATGGATTTAATGGGAATTAAGCGAGAAGATATGCTTGATTTTGTGGAAGATCCTGTTGGTGCCGCGACATTTTTAGAAATGAGTGAAGGCGGAAAAATAGTCTCACTATAATTAAAATTTTACAAATTTTTTTTTTTATTTTAAGTTAATAAAATGGTGCAAAAAATGATAGAAACGAAAGAAGAACACCGAGAATATAAGACAGATGAAGATTTCGACAAAAATTTCTTCAAGGATATCGAAAGAAAATCGAATATCTGGCAATGTATACAATGTGGATCGTGTACCGCGAGTTGTGAAAGCGGTCGATGGACTGCGTTAAAGACCCGGTCGATTATTAGAAAAGTAGTTCTTGGTGATCTATCAGTACTTGAAGATCCTGATATCTGGTTATGTACGACATGTTATCAGTGTTACGAGCGTTGCCCACGAGATGTAAGACCAACAGATGTAATAATGGAGTTAAGGAATTACGCTACGAAATTAGGTAATATTTCTCCTAATCATAGAGCAGTAGTTGGTTATTTAAAAAATTTTGGACATGCCGTACCAATAAATGACGAAATCAGAAAACGAAGGGTCGAATTAGGATTAGAAGAACTCCCTCCAACTGCGTTTAAGTTTAAACAAGAGGGAGATGATAAAGATTTAAAGAATTTTGAAAAATATTTATTTGACATTCCTCCTTCAAAGGAGGAAAAGAAAAAGGGAGAGGAGAAGTAAGAAATGGTAAAAGAACAAACATTTTCGTTTTTTCTGGGATGTCTCATGCCAAATAGATATCCCGCAATTGAAAAAGCAACAAAGTTTGTAATGGAAAAACTAGGGTATGAGATCTTAGACATGGAACGCGCTAGTTGTTGTCCAGCTCCAGGAGTCTTTCGATCGTTTAATAAGATTGATTGGATGGTAGCAGGCGCAAGAAATCTCTGTATTGCTGAAAAACTTGACGCAGATATACTTACGGTTTGCAATGGATGCTTTGGAACGCTCCAAGAGATTAATAAACATTTAAAAGAGAACGAAGAACATAGAGAATTAGTAAATGAAAAACTAAAACTGCTCGGAGACTACGAGTTTAAAGGTACGATAGATGTCCGGCATGTAGCTGAGGTATTGGGTTATGAAATAGGTCCATGGGGGATAGAAGATTTAATTACTCGAAAAGTAAATGCTCGTGCTGCAGTACATTATGGATGTCACTTTCTAAAACCTACCAGAATTCGGGAGATTGAGAGTTCAGAAGGGCCTACTATCGTAGAAGAATTTATTGAGGTATTAGGAGTGGAATCCGTTCGATTCAGAGAACAACTTACTTGTTGTGGTGCTGGTGGCGGTGTAAAGGCTTATTCCGGGGATACGAGTATGACGATCTTTGGAGAAAAAATGAAGAATATTGACGAAGTAAAACCAGACTTTATTTTAGATATATGTCCTTTCTGTCACTTACAATTTGAAACGGGACAAGATTATCTTAATAAAAATAAAAGCTGTAATTATGATTATCCAGTGATTCATCTTTCTCAGCTCGTTGCATATTGTATGGGAATGGATCAGGATTTTGTCGGCCTTCAATATCAAATGATGGGAAAAGATTACATCTTTGGTGGAGAGGAAATCAAAAAAGAAGAGGAGGCGTTATAGATGGCCGTCAAAGAAGAAAAAATGGAAAAAAGTGAAATTGAATCAGGAGATTCTGAAGAACCCAGGATTGGCGTATTTGTCTGTCATTGTGGTCATAACATTGCCGGAACCGTGGATGTCGCACAAGTGGCAGATTACGCAAGAACTTTACCAAATGTTATAAAGGCAGAGCATTACATGTTTATGTGCTCAAAACCAGGTGTTCAGATGGTCAAAGATTCGATTAAAGAATTAGGGGTTAATAGAACTGTGGTTGCAAGTTGTTCTAAAAATCAGCACGGTAAAACCTTTGCGAGAGCGATCGCTGAAGAGGGTATTAATAAGCATAAACACCAACAAGTAAACATACGAGAGTATTGTAGCTGGGTTCACAAAAAAGATGAGGAAAGAGCAACTGCTAAAGCACTCCGATTGGTGGAAGCTGGAGTAAACCGAGCACGAAAATTAGATGATGTAGAAACGAGGAGAATTTCGACCACTAAAGCAGCATTAGTTATTGGTGGTGGTATCGCTGGACTTAGGTCTGCTAATGATTTAGCAGAATTAGGAATACCGGTGTTTTTAGTAGAGAAAAATTCGACAATTGGAGGTCACATGACGCAATTGAATAAAACTTTTCCAACTTTAGAGTGTCCTCAATGTTCGATATCTCCTTTAACAAACGGTGTGGCTAATCATCCGTTAATTGAGCTTTATACAAACGCTCAAATTAAAAGTATTGAGGGATCTCTAGGCAATTTTGAGGTTGAAATCGAAATTAAACCTCGATATGTGAAAGATAATTGTACTTCTTGTGGTGAATGTTCTTTACACTGCCCAGTAGAGGTACCAAGCGAATGGGACAAAGGCATGTCTATGCGGAACGCAATTTATAAAGCGTATCCTCAAGCGATTCCCGCTACTTATGTAAGGGATAAAAAGACTTGTATTGAGTGTAATACTTGCATTAACGTCTGTCCAGTCCAAGCGGTTGATTTTTCAATGGAATCTGAAACAAAATCGGTTCAAGTTGGCTCTATTATAGTTGCTGTGGGATATGATGAATATGATCCTACGGAAATTGAACCATATCATTATGGAAAAGAGGGATACGAAGATGTTATTACTCAATTAGGATTGGAAAGAATGTTATCACCTACCTCTCTTACTAATTCTGAAGTACTTCGACCATCTGATGGAAAACTTCCTAAGAGTGTTGTAATGATTCAATGTGTAGGGAGCAGAAACGATCAAGTTGGCAATAAGTATTGTACTGGTGTATGCTGTAAATTTGCGATAAAAAACGCTCGAATAGTCAAGGAAATGTACCCTGATACCGATGTGACGATATGTTACATAGATGTGCGAACTCCAGGATTAAATTTCGAAGAGATGTATAAATCTGCCCAAGAAGTTGGAGTTAGATTTATCCGCGGGAGACCGTCAGAAATTATTAAAGATCCTATAAATGGAGACTTAAAAGTTATAGTAGAAGACACATTAAGCATGACTCCTTTACAATTAAATGCAGATATGGTGGTATTGTCTGCAGCAATGGTTCCACCTGAAGGAATTGGACCACTAGGTTCTAAACTTAAAGTTTTGCGTTCTAAAGAAGGATTCTTAAAAGAATTTCACATTAAAATGAACCCTACGTTGAGCAGTAAAGGGGGAATTTTCTTAGCGGGAGCCATTCAGGGCCCAAAAGACATTTCAGAAACTGTGGCGCATGCAGGAAGTGCTGCTGCTCTAGCGGCTGCACCATTAGTTAAGGGTTATATCGAAAAAGAAATGTTGGTACCAACAATCGATTACGATTTATGCGTGAATTGTGGAATTTGTAAAACTGTTTGCGCACCAGCAGCAATAAACATTGACGAAAATGGTAAGCCAACAGTCAACGAAGTTGCGTGCAGATCATGTGGTATGTGTATGCCAAGCTGTCCAACGAAAGCAATTCAACTTATAAATTTTACAGATGATCAACTATATGACGAAATAATCGCTGTATCGGGCGGAGGTGCTGTTTGCGAATGAGTAATTGCGAGGTACCTGATGATTACATTCAGGAAAGAATTCAAAACATTGTTGTATTCATGTGTAACGAGTGTGGTCAAGGTTCAGCAAACACTGCTGGCGTCGCTCGGATGTCCTACGACGCTGCGATTAGAATAATACGAGTTCAATGCACTGGACAGGTTGGGCCTATTCAGATTATGGAAGCATTAAATAATGGTGCTGATGCAGTTGCTTGCGTAGGATGTTGTTTAGGTGCATGTCATTTTTTTAACGGGAATATTATATCGATGCACAGAATTAAATTGTTGAAAAAGCTCTTTAAAGAATTAGGTTATAGCGATCAATTTGTAAACCAGTATACATCGAGAGCTGCGGAAGGTGAAACTGCTGTTGGCGATTTCGAAGATATCGTAGATCGCCTAACAACTGCAATTACAGAAAAGGGGACGATAAAAGATGGATGTTAAAGTTTTTCAATTTAATGGTTGTAATAAGTGTTTCAATGAGTCTTTATTATTAAAAGAAGGATCAAAATATAAGGTAGAATATGTCTCTGATCCTAAGAGCTGGAAAGGAGAAAAAGTTGATGTTTCAGTTATTACTGGTTATTTACTCCCCAGCGATTTAGAATCTTTGCAAAACATAAAAAGTAATTCAAAAAGAATAATTGCTTATGGGGATTGTCCGGTCACTGGTGGAGTATTTGCTTTAGCAAATCAAAAAGGACACGATGTTAGACCTTTATCACAATTAATTGAAGAATCTAA
>JBHLLM010000235.1:0-5059 GCA_048885575.1 Candidatus Hermodarchaeota archaeon | reverse complement strand
GTAGTACTATTAATTAGGTAGAAATTAATATATAAACTTTTGATTGTTTTTTACCACCAAAAAATCTGGTTCACAGTACTCTTTCTAGTACTTTTAGTATCGAGCTCCTAAAATTAAAAAAAAGAGGTATTACTTTACATTAGTTATTAACTTACTTCTTGCTTTTTTGAGATTTCTTGATTTTGAGGTGATAAAAACTACTCCTACTGGTGCTCCGATTAAAGTAATAACTAAGGGCAAAGTAATAAGCGCGTCGTTTTCAAAACCGTCAATTGGTTGTTCTCCAGGAATAGGTCCCGCTCCAGTGTAAGTATAACTCGTATCAATTACAAACTGGGGATTGGAGTGATATGGGTCGTCTAAATAAAGCTCAAAATCGTAAACACCACTATAAGAGGGACGATACACTAATTTAAATTCGGTACTTTGTAATCCATTTTCCGAATTTAAAAATACGGAGTCTATATAATTACCACCTCTGTAAATATGGGCAAGCATCGAGCCATCGAAAATAGGTTGTTCTCCTGATGCGAAGCGATGAGAAGCGTTTACTGTTATCTCAATCCTTGATTCTGTTTTTGAGATAGAAATCCCGTATATCGTATCAAAGTTCGTAGTAAACGATATTGGCAATTGTGCTACCTTAATACTTCCGTCATAAACTGATAATTCTCCTACAATTATAGGGTAATTTTTTGGATCTATCGGGATATGAATTTCTTTCTGGTGGGTATGATTAACTGTTTGATCAAATACAAATGTTCCAAGTTGTACGCTCTCCAGTTTAACTGTAGTGTACTGACCAAAATCGGATAAAATTAAATTATTAAGATCTACAGTAAAGGTATTAGTACTCCCTAAAGTGGTGGATTCTGAATAAACTGCGTTAATTCTCACTTGATCGTTCTTTGCCATTTCGCATACCCACAAGAACGCATCTTGTTCTAATGTAGCTCGATCTGCAGTGATGTAAAACTCGTGGTCTATATCAGAATAGATCGATTGGATTAACGAATGCGTTTGTTCTGTGTCAAACACAATAGAAAGGTTTAAAATATCTGATATTTTGTAGCAGTAATACAAGTTCTTTATGTTAGAATAGTTTAGGTGATTAAGCATAAAATTCTCGATTTTACTAACATTTAAACCAAATTGACCAAGAGCTTCTAAAATATAAATAGAATAATAAAGGTTTTCTAAGGCTAACTCGACTGAATCAGAATAGTGCGCTTTGAAATAAATTTCTGTCGAAGTTTCTATTGTGTTCCGAATAATATATGTAGCGAGAGCTGCCCTATCAAAACCTAAATCTGAAAAATATAAACCTGTAATACTTCCCAGAGATAAGAAGTTAGAGATAAGTTCGAGAGCTTTAATCGCGTAAAACGAGTATTGTAGATAAATCAATTCGTTTTGTCTAGCCGAAGATAAATTTACATCGCTGATCAAGAACGCTCCGAAATTCTGAGTGTATAAAGGATCGAGAAATTGGGAATCTATTATGCTTTGTAAGATTGTATATAAGTTATAACTGGCAGCAAAGTCGTTTAGTTTGAATATTTTATCAAGAACATCAAGCACTTTGAAGATGTCTTTAATAGAACTTAATGAATTTATTTCCTCAATAAATTTATGGTATCCTATAGAATAATAATCGATTGGTACCGAACGGAAACCAGATTTAGATAGATCAAGGTCTGAACAACCAAAAAACCAATATCTACCATCGCTTATTTTTATTGTAGCTCCTAAAATATCGTATAATGCTTGAAAGTTTAATTCACCGAGGCGATTAAAATATTCATAAGATGATACAATGGAATGAATTAGATCCAATGAAGTATAATCCTCTGAGAGCAATGAATATCCTAATTTTTGCGAAAATAGATCAACGAATGATGCTATTTTATTTCGCTCACTTAGTGTTAATCCCGAAAGAGCATCAGAGTTCGAAAGCGAGCGCAAAATTTGGAAAGTATCTATTAATTCATGATATTTTACTGTTGTAGACGCTTCCCAGCCTCCACGATAAACCTGATTATCCAATAAGAAATTTATGACTTCATTTCTGTTAAAATTTGTAAATCCCGTTACATCGGACAATTCAAGATTTATCGCAGTCGCGACAATATTAGAGTAGTTAGCAACATAAACTGTAGAGGATATGTCAAAATAGAACTCATCAATGTGATAAAGAGTCATAAGATCTTGATGAAACTTAACTTTATCTATAACATCCACATAAGCGGTTCCGAGCGTTTCTAATGTCTTAATGCAGTAATATGAAGCAAACTGATTAGGTTCGGGTTCCATTAGCGAATCAAATGTAGGTTCGTAGTCGTTATAAAATCCCGTATCAGAACTTAAAGATTGTAAATTCTCAATAAAGGATATAATGTCACTTCTTTCTTGAGAATATTGGCTCCAATCAATGCCAAGTAAATCAAGCGTAATTACCGCATAATATGTGTTATCAGCGGTTGGAATCTTGAATCCTTCATCTAAAGAAGAATCGTAAGGTTGCCCTATAAAACCGTGAAGATTAGGTTGATAGCAATCCCAGATAAAATTGAAAATCTCGGTAGTATCAATCTGATTCAAACTATTTAAGATACTTAAAGAACTTACAGCGTAACAGTTCACCTCTAATAGTGTTGATAAAGGAAGATATTTGCGAGGAATTTCAGACGCCAAATATCTTAAGGCATTCTCATCTAAAAATTGATGCGAGCTCGAATTATAAAAAGACTTAATATAATCTATAACTTTTTGTTGATCGATTTCATCTAATTTATCTATTGCGTCTAATATCGAAAGAGCGTAATAAGTAGCTTGGATAGAGCTTGAGTAAATCTGAGGATAGTATTCTTTAGAGCTATAATCACTGTTTTTTGAGTTGAATATAGCGTTAATAATTTCAAGATTAGTTACAGAGGACGATTTCGGGGATTCGAAACTTGGAGAGATCTCATTCACAGGAATATCTATAGATTTATTATTAAACATTATAAAACTAGAGAAAAATACTATTGTAATTACTCCAATTAATACTGATTTTTTACTTATCTGCATGTTACTTCACGCGAAGTGTTTTTTAAAATATTTAAATAAATATGTATCAAGACTATATAAAGGAAAAATCAATAAGCTCTAATCGGAGCAAATTAACGAGTATAAAATAAGAGGAGAAAAAAAAGTAGGAATATAAGACTAGCAAATTATAGGAGGCCCCTTCGGGTTATAAAATTTATATAATTCTACCTTTACTTTATCTTTGTTATCAACTTTCTCATATTTATTGGATATCTTGCGTCTATCTGTGTAAAATAGATCATTATTATTATAATTGCGGTGATCGTTATTTATATTGTCGCTTATGGATGTAACTAACAATCCAAGAGACTCTCTTACAAATAGGTAATAATCTCTGCCCTTCTTTTGACCATTGAACACTGGTTTCGCGCTTCCTAACACTACTTGAACCATATCATTAGTTTTAGGATCCAATTCAGAATTAGCATTTATTTCAATAATCGAGGGATCTAACACTCCTAATTTAGTCATTACTTGCTTTAAGAGTTCCGCTGATTTAACTAGACTTTTAAAACCAGGGACTTTAAACCTTTGCATTACCCTTTTTTCAACTTGTCTGTGGATCGTAGACATTTTTATGTCCAAACGGTTGCAAAGAGCTGAAATACTCACACCTTCTTCCGACTGAGAGCAAAGTAATGTTATGGAAGTTACTAAACCCACTATTACTTCATCTTTCGTGTTTTTTATGATGTCGTAAAATCGATTTAAAATCTTTTTTGATTGGTAGAAAAAAGGCATTCCAAGATTAAAATGCTCTGTAATCTCTAAAATCCTTTGAACTATGTATTCTTTCCTATTTCTTTCTTTATATTCTGGCCAAATGCGAAGAATTGATAACTTGAAGGCATTAAAATCTTTTTTCGAGATAGTAGTCAACTCTAACAAATCTTTTTCGCGAATTGGTTTATTGTTTTCTTTATAGTACGCATAAATAATACATGGGACTAACATCTGAGGACTTCGATATTTTGTCCCTTTTCCTAATTGGGAGCGATTATACTTGAACTTTTCTAAGAGAGGCTCAACATCAGTTAAGGGAAAACCAAGAGCGGTTAATATTCGCTTGATCTCAACTCGAGCTATTACAATTACACTTTCCTCACTTGTTCGCAGAGAATCTAATTTGCTTAACCCCTCTAACCTGAGAGAATTTTTCATACCGAGTCTCTCACGCCTAAATCCCATTTGTGTTTTGTTCAAAACCGCGTGTTGAACAATGTCTCTATCGTATGGTCTGTGATATTCTAACTTTTGAATTTCTAAGACGATACCACAATCTCGGCAGGTATAACCTTCTCGAGTCTCGATAATATCGTCAGAACCACAAACATCGCAACATTCTAAAGGATTCTGGTTAGATTCTATATCTACCGAATCAAATTTTTCTGCATTATGAGTTGCCATTACTATTGATCAACTTTTATTTTTTTTTCAAAAGATGAAGATCACCAGTGTTATTTAAAAATTTTTGGGATTAGAGAAAAAGTTCAAAAATGGAGCTTAAAAGAGAGTGAATCACTAAATTAGCCGTATAATCTTCTAAAATCTCTTTTAAGATCAACAAACTATTAAATTAAGGCTCAAATCTAGAAGATAAGACAAACTTTTTTTTCTTAAAATCACAATTTTGGAGAATTTTGCAATTTTATTAAGATCAAATGCAATGAACATTTCACGATCTTCGTAATCGTAGCTTAAATTGGGAATTTAAGGAGAATCGTAATGGAAAATTTTACCAAAATTCAACAAAAATTTACGTTCGGATAAAATTAAGTTAACATTCCTAATAAATTAAACTATCTATAAAAAACTTTATTTAAATATATCTATATAAGAATTGGGTTTCAATTCTTCGACTTTTCCCAAGTCTACCGTTGAAAATACCTTTTAAATATCTACATTTAGCTACCATAAAATTATGACAAATGTATTATAAAAAGCCCTTGAAATTTTTCTTTTATAA
>JBHLLM010000234.1:0-5083 GCA_048885575.1 Candidatus Hermodarchaeota archaeon | reverse complement strand
TATACATGATTGTTCGGAGTGATATCATGCTGAATCCAAGCCTGTAATGTGATCTGATATCCATCAAGGTCCCAGAGTGGATCATCACCGCAGTCAATCAAATCGTAGTAACCATCAAGATTGTTGAAATCCTGTCCATCGCCAATTTTACCGACCACTCGAGTAGGAACAAAAGAAGCGTTTCCTTCTCCGCCTTGACCGTGATTTCCATAGCGTGTACTATCAAAATATTCATTTATTACGCCTGTTCCAGATTCTTTAAGATGCCAAACTCCAAGAAAATCTGAATCCCATACGCCGTAAGGATTTTCTTGGCGACTCATGCTTGAATTTCCGTAATACATACGAATAATAGTATCTTCTGATGAAGAAAGCGTTGGAATGCGAACCCAAGTAATTAATTGAGCATGAGTAGAATTGTAGGTTTGATTAAAAAGCTCTATTTCATGAAATAACCATTCTGTTCCGTTATTAAACGCAATATCATCACCATCAGGTTGAACCTCATCATGTAAATCAGAATCAAAAATCGAAATAAGAATTGGAAAATTATTAAGACTGCTTGTCCCAGCTACTTGGTTATGGTCAATCCTTATTTCTTTAAAATATTGGAAGTCTAATATTGAGGGGATATAAACATTGTTAGCACTGCTAACAGAATAAAATGAATTCGGATCATACTGGTTGTTATACTCAGTTGATATCCAATCAGCTGAAAGAGAAATAGTTAACATTCTAAACTCTGAGATTGCTCCAGATCCCCACATATTTGTTCCACTGAGACTACCTAAAATCGACAATTGATTCCATGGAAGGTGTGGATTTGCATTATCAGCACTATTATCCTCTTCATCTAGTGAACCGTTTATGTATTGATATGCTCTTACAGCAGACATCGACCGTGAATAAACGAATTGGAACCATGTGTTAGCAGCCCAAGAATCTTTATTACCAGTACAAGTCTCATCAGAATCTGAGGTAACCTCTATATGATTTACAACTACTCCAGAACTACCACTGAATCTCATTAACGGATAATTATTTGTTGGACTATTACCTTGAAAAAAATACATATCGCTACCACCCGAGAAGGGGTTATCAAATTTAAACCAGGTTTGGAATGTAAAATCATTCAGAGGTCCATTGATGTCAGATATTCCAAATCTATCGTTTATTCCATCAACAGAAATCGCTGCTCCTGACTTTTCATCATAAAAACGTGTATCACTGGTAAATCCTGTTGTATTTAAATCATTATTATTTGAAGTACTATCCAAAATGTTAGAAGTAAATGGATCATTATTCATATGCCAAACAGCTTCATAATTATTATTCCATACGCCTGTTGGATTTTCACGTGATTCTATAAACAAATTTCCAAAATACATACGAATAATGGTATCTTTTAAAGGAGAGAGAACTGGGATTCGAACCCATGCGACTAATTGTGCATGAGTGCTATTATAAGTTTTATTAAATAGTTCAATTTCGTGGTCTAACCATTGAAATTCTTTAGCAAATGCTATATCATCTCCATCTGGTTGAACATGATCGTGAAGATCTGAATCAAAAATTGAGATTAATATAGGAAAATCAATAAGATTTTCAATTCCTGAGACTTTTGTATGATCAATTGTTATATTTTTGTAATATCTAAAATCATCTGCACTAGTAGGATGGGATGAAGAAGATTTTAATGTTGGTTCAGCGGTTTCTTGATTGAATCCGAGCAAACCCTCTCTATTTTCAACATTATTAAAAAAATTAGAAAATAGGGGGGAAGATGTAATTATCGGAGCTATTATAATAATTAAAAGAATTGTTGCTGGAAATAGGTTTTTCTTGGTTTTTCTAGACAATTTTTTACTAATTATCATTTTTAATACTTTCACCTGTTTTAATTTAATTTTAGATTATTTCGTATTTCAAAATAGGTTTGCTCAAGAACCTTTAGATACTCAATTAAAATCTTATTTGCTTTGGATTTTTGTTCGTAAGCATTTTTGATTATTTTTGTAATATATTTTGGAAATATGTAATCCACATAAAAATCCGATATTAACGCATAATATTCAATATTTTTATCGTTATGAAATACTTTAATTACATTATTATCCCAAAGTAGTTTCAAAACTCCATATATGTCATCTATACCTTTCTTTCGAAGTTTTTCAAGATCCTGTATTGTTACTATTGATGTTCTTAATAATTTAAACACTTCATAAACTTGCGGAAGGCTCAATATTTCTATAACTTTGAGATTGTCTTCTCTTGATGGTTTGTACTCTTGGAAAAATTTCTTAACTTCTGATTGGTATTCTTTTACTATAATAGAAGGGCAACCTCGTCTTTTTGGTTCCTTTAATAATTGAGTTGGTGGGACTCGTAGCATATAAATATCTTTTGTTAAAAATATTAATTCTGAAGGTAAACCCTTTAATGAAACCTGTTTTATTATACCCTTTTTCATAAGTTCTGTTAACGCGGCTTCAACATCAATAAATCCCTCTTTATATATATCTTTTAGCCAAATTTGCAATTCTGATTTAGTAATTAATCCATCTTCTTGCAAGTAATGAATAATAATACGTTTAATATCGTTTTGATAAGTGTAGTAAACCATTTGTTCCTTATTATAGGATGGATAAACTGATAATCGTTGAAATAGTGAAGGTAATATTTCTAAGTAAGAATCATCTTGAAGATTCAGAAGAAGAATCTGTAAAATATCCACCATAACATTTTCATAAATATCTGGGTCATCGTCTAATTCTAATAACAATAGAAGATAATACCCTTTATCAGGACCTGTATAATATGAAAGAAGATTCACGGATCCAGTCATTAATGTCACAAATCCTTTATCTGCTGAGTATTCGTGTGTGCTATAAATTTGCATTAATGATTTATCAGAAAGGTTAATATCTTCGGGATATCTTGCAAGAATCTCTGTACCTATCCTTTCATTCCATCTCATTAATGCTAAACCAATTGGTCTGAATTCATGTTCGCTTTTTAAAGTAAATTCTCTTCGTTGATTTCTATCAGACTTTTTCGTTTTAGTAATTTCAATTCCCAAAGTCTCTACTAAGGAAAGACCTAATGCATCCCAATATTCTTTCATTACTTCACCTATGTACACCTCTTTTTCTCGATATACGAGACCTTCGGAAATTTCTTTTTCAGTTTCAATTGCTTTCTGAATTGCTCTCACTCTTTTAACAAATCTTGGAATTTTAGCTTTTTTATACACTCTATATGCTGCAACACTTCCAGCAAAAGAAATTATACCAAATACTATAAGGAGAAAGTAAAAAGTGGGGAAACCAGGAAATATCTCTTCCATTCCAACCACAATTGTAATCTGAAACTCTTGTGAAATATAATCAATTTTACTAATATTAATAAATCCTGTTAGAATTTTTGAAGTGAAGAAGGCATCAACTGCTTCTGTAGAAAATTCTAAAATATAAGTTCCATTTTCAAATTCTTCAAGCTTATATTCAATTCCGTTAATAATTAGAAGTATTGTAGCATTCTCAAGTGGGATATTACCTTTGGTTGAATCAGACAATCTTATTTCAATAGGGACTTTCTTTCCTTTAACAACATTAACTTGTTTTTCCCTAAAATTATCTCCCAAAGTATAATTGAAAATCCTTTTTTCAATAATTAATAAAACCATACCGTTTTTGTTCTCATAGTTTTCTTTATCAAATGTAATTATTAGCAAATATTCACCAACTGATCTAGTCTCAGTATTAAAATCTAAGGAATATATTCCGTTTGATTTGAACATTAAAGTTCCTTCCCCACTATCAATAATGTTCCCAATATTGTCATAACTTTCCCAAATATAACTAAAAGTGTCTAAATTATTAAGACCAGTACCAGTTAATGCGTCTATATAAAAAAAACTTAGATTTAGCATATCTTTAACATAAATAGTTTGATATGACCTAAAGAACTCAGAACTTCCGTTAATTAGTGTTAATCGATTTAGCACGATTAAATCAAGGTCTTTAATTGCCGAGGTATAATGCTCCTTAACAACTGTAAATCTAATAGTATAATCATTCGCATCAATTAGGGACGTATCAATCGTTTGTAGATAATAAGCTAAATTGGTATCATATAGAACATCGCCATAAATAGATGGAGCTTCTCTAATTGCATACGAGACAGTTCCCAACACTTCATAATTAACGGTTCTTGAATATTCTAGGATAAAATCGAGAGTAAAATTGACTTGCTGGTTAGTCGTTATCACAGCAGAATAACTAGTATCCATACCATAACCCGTTAACGAAAAAGTGCCGTATCCTCTACTGAAATCGGTTATACCAAAAGTTTGGCTTCCGATAGTAATAGTCATTGCTAATTCAGAGGGGAGAAAATATGTAATTCCATTATTGATTCCATTGACTCTCAATACCCCGTTTTGCTCAATCCAACTGGTATCAATAACACTAATTTGGAGTACTCCGCCATTATTGATGTTATTCATTGTTAATGACGAGTTTATACCTTCTAAGTAATGATTACGATAAAATTCTTGGACATAATCGACATAAATGATAACGTCGAATATTATATCCATTGCACTTTCAATAGTGAATAGAAAGCCTCCAGAAAAGGGGTAAAGTAGACAATCATTTATTATCAGACTTCCGGTACCATTTCCATATCCCACATCTAAGGAATATGTAACACCTTCATTCGTTGTTATGTTTAAATGAGCATCAGCTAGAGGATTTATTAAATTCCAGGTACTCGTTTCGTAACAATTGATTAAATCAAACCTTATATCCTCAATTGCCCAACCCTGAGCTTCTGATACAATATTAATAGTATCTGTAATGTTAAACTTGACATATTTTACCTCGATTTTGTCTCTGATAAAATACGCATCAGCAGCAATATCGACTGTTCCTGAAAACGATCCTCCAATCACAAATTCAAAATTGTTGTCTAAAGTCGGACTATTCTTATTCAAATTAATGACTATCCCCGTCCATTTACCTAACGCGTAATCCTTTCCGGAATGATTCGAAGCGTGAAACATGTAATAGCGACCATAGGG
>JBHLLM010000233.1:0-5109 GCA_048885575.1 Candidatus Hermodarchaeota archaeon | reverse complement strand
TGATGTTATTAGTTTTGTATAACTCTAATAGGAATAAATCACAAATATTAATTAACGCAACCACTTTTGGTTCAAAAGCAGGTGCTTCAAGTTCTTTTTTGAAAAGTTCCCTAGCTCTTATCTTATCAACAAGATTAGGACTTAATTTCAACATTCTTGCTTCTATTAGATTTTTTACATCATATCCTAACAGATTTTTTGTATGTCTTTGAGTTTTAAATTTTTCTACATAATCTAAGCATTCTTTGGCAGTTTCATACGAATTAGTTTCAATGGCTAATTGACAATAACTATCTAGAATAGCAGGAGTTTTAAAGCTATTAATTTCCTCACAAAGTTCTAAACTCTGCTCTAAATAATTCTTAGCTTGATCGAAATCTCCCTTATCGAGGAAGATAAGTCCTTTATTGTTTAAAGCTCCTAAGATATTTTGCTTATCATTTATTTCTGTTGCTAGTTTTAGCCTTTGCTTATGATATTTTAGAGCCGTATCATTTTCGCCTTTATAGTGGTAAATAACTCCAATGGTTCCATTAATAATCATTAATAATCGTTTATTTTTAAGCTCCCTCGCGAGTTGCAAACTTTCCTCTCCGTATTTTAAAGCTAAATTTAAATCTCCTGTATCCATATAAATTTGGCTTTTCAGATGTAATATATATGCGTTTTTTTCTTTAAATTCGACCTTTGAATAATCATCAAATGTTTTGAGTATTTGTTCTGCTTCACTTATAGTATCAAAAGCTTTAGTAAATTTGTCAGAATATCTAAAAATTTTGGCTTTAATCAAAATTGCGTCAATAATTTGAAGTTCTTCTTTTAGTTGTTGAGCTGATTTATAAGCTCTTTCAGCATATTTTAAAGCATCATCCATATATCCTTGTTCAAAAAGGAGAGAGCCTTTAAGATGATGACAATTATATTGTTCTTGAAGTGAAAGATTATCTCTTTTCTCAAGTTCGTTTACGATTTGTAGGGCTTCTGTAAACTTTCCCTCATCTTTTAGTTGCTTGACTTTAGATAGTTCATTTGGAATGGAATATTCCATTGACAATACCACATATTTAATTTTAATCTATAATGTTCAAGGTTTCTTATTACAATTTCTAATTTAAATATTTTTTTAGCTTTAATTTTTTAGTATATACAAAGATTTATATGAATAAATAATCGGGTTTAAGCGAACATTAATACCTTCCTAAGCTTGTTCTTTTTTTAAGCATGCGGTTTACTTGATCGCCTACACCTGCCAAATCCATACGTACTGATAATTTGGCTTCGGATTTTTTTAATTCTTCCCATTTATTTAGTTTGTTTTTCAATTCATCTTGTTCTTTAGTGATTCTTACAGCCAACATCTTAAGTCCATATTTTTCGCATATATGTAAAGCTTGAGCCAACGAACGTTGAGCTTTTTTGAAATCAAAGATTATTAACTGGAGTTTTGCTTGAAGTAAAAAGGTCTCGACTAACAACTGAGGAATGCGTTGATTCTTTGCAAGATCATGTATTCGAATAGTGTATAACTGTATTTCATCGAATAATTTAAGATCATTTGTCTCATATAGTTTAACTAAGAGCATATCACAAAGGTTAATTGAGGCTCCAATTTGTATATGATAGTATGAGGATGTGTCCCTTTCAATAATTTGCTTAAATAGTTCTTCAGCTCTTGCTTGATCACCGACTTGAGTGCTTTTCTTAAGTAATTTAGCTTTAAAAAAGCTATATATCTTATTAATAAATTCATTTTCTTCTTGATTCTTTAGTTCCTTTAACTTTCTCAAATATAGATTTGCTTTTTCAAGATCTCCAATTTCAATATTAAGTGCTACTAAGTTTGATAAGTAAATACTATTAGCCCTAGGTGTTTCATACTCCTTGCTCAATGTGTAATTTTTCTCACACAACTCTAACGCTTTATCTACATCGCCTTGCCTCCAATAAATGAGTGCAATATTGTTCAAAGTACCCAAAATCCAAAAAATATCTTCAAATTCCTCTAAAATCGCTAAACTCTGCTTATAATAATCAAGAGCACTATTCAATTCACCTCTAAACGCGGAGATCATTCCTAGGTTCAACATGATACCTGCGATTTGCTTGCGGCAACTGTGTTTACCTATTTCCTCTGCAATTTTCATAGCATGTTCAGAAAGAATTAAACTACGATCTAAATCGTACTTAAATAAAATATTTAGAAATCCAAGAAGATTTAAAGAAAAAAGAATCTCTTTTTTATTTCCTAGTTCTTCTCGAAGTTTTAAACTGCGTTCGGCAAATTTCAAGGCATTAATTGAATCTCTCTCGTAATAATAAGCCCAACCTTTAATCCACGCTAATGAGGCTTTCTTTTTTTTAAGGTTGGGTAATAATTCAGGAGAAATAGTTTTAAGTAAATCTTCAGCCTTTACTACAGCATTTAAGCATTCCTTTGGTTGTCTAACTAAAAGCTTAGCCTTAAGAATCAATGATTCAACTATTTTTACATTTTGCCCCATTTCTTGGCTTGCATTGTAAGCCAGATGCGCAAATTTTTGAGCCTCCTGTGTGTTTCCTATTTCAAATAGAAGAGAGCTTTTAAGATAATAGTAAGAGTGCAAGTCTTCATTTGTGAGCTCTTCTTTTTGTTCGAAATCGTTCAAGACTTGCAACGCTTCTTTATATTCCCCTTTATCCATGAGCTCTTGAGCAGCTAATAGAACTTTTGGTTTTTCCTTGGCTTTTGAATTTAACATGCGCTTTAACCTCTAATATTTTTTATCACAAATATTAATTTAATCTTTACTTTTGCTTCAATTTTTTTGTAAGTTCAAACAGAGCCGATAAGGGTAGTGACATATCAAAGTAAACAAATGCGTTTTCGGTATCTAATTCTTGCTCGATAGCTAGCTTTTGTAACTTCATCATATACTCAATTCGGAGATCTAAAAATTCTTTAAAGCGTTTCTTATCGAAATAAATAACATTATTCAATGGCTCATTTATGCCTGACAAATATTCATTATAAGTAGCCTTCGCTTTATCAATATCTTCTAATTGGTTTTCAAAATGTTTTAGTAATGTGGTTAAATAATCAATTAACTTTTTCATATTAGAAGTGGCTTTATTATGTCTCATGATTTCCGATAGATAGAAGCCTTTAAGTTTTTCTGGATCTTTAGGCAAATTCTCCTCATCGTATTCATATTCCTCCATCTTAAATTTTGGATTTATTTGATAATATTTTGGAGGGATTTTTTCGCCTCTTTCTTTTTTACCTCTTCTAGATAAAACAAGTTCATCCTCCTCCATCCCATTTAAAACACGTGATACTGTTGATTTACTCTGCTTTACATAATGAGTAATTTCAGTGACATTCAATTCATTATAGAGTTCAAGTATCATCCATATGTCATGTCGTAATGGATGTTTTTCAATCAATTCTGACCATGATTTCTGATTTTTAGGGTTATCAATATTATCAATTGAACTATTTTTAACTTTGGATGCATTTTTAGTTTTTAGTTCGTCTATATTTTTACTCCTTTTGTTATTCATAATTTTCGTCGGTTTAAATGAGTTATTTGTGTATAAAACGGAAAAATTTTGCAAATTGAACGAAATAAATTTTTCTTAATTATATATAAATAACCGTAATATTTAAATATGACCCTTCCCATTTTTAGTATTGGATGAGCCGTCCCAAAAAACTGTTCCGATGAAACGGCTCACGGTTAAATCATAATTAAATCATATTAGTTCACTAAAGATGAGGAGGTAAATAATGATGGAATGTGTGTTGGTTAATGTATCTCAAGATAATTTTGAGTTACCAAAAGAAAAAAGAAAAAAAAGAAGAATCTCAAAGAAGTTTTATTTTTTAAATATTATCATAATAGGATTTTTCGTTCTTAGAATATTAGACATAATTTCAACGGTATTATGTTTAGAAAACATTCCTGGTGCTATAGAATCAAATCCAGCGGCTATAGATATTGTTAAAAAACCATTGTTTTGGTTAATGATGAATTTAATAGTCTCTGGAATTTTATTTGCTATAAATTTTGCACTAGAGATTTTCAATCAAAATAACGATATAATGTTCAAGTATATAGTAATGAGTTATGGTGTTATGTTGCTAGTAGTGCTAATAGTATGTGTTTGGCCCGTATATAATAACTTTGGTATAATTGTTAAATACATAGAATATTTCTAATTTTATCATTTTTTTTATTTTTCTACTAAATAAAATACTAATTCTTAGAAAACTCTTCTTTAAGAAATGTCTCTAAGTTTGAATTGCATGCTATAAATGGAAATTTTAGATTAATTGATAACTCTTCTTCAAGTTCTTTTCCATCTAAAGTAAAAATTTTACCGCCAGCTTCTTTCAAGATTAATAATCCTGCTGCCACATCCATTATCCTATTTGTATCTCGTAAATTGATAAAAGCTTCCATACTACCCTTGGCTATTTGACATAAGGTTAGAGCGCTACTCCCTAATACTCTCATACGGTAGAATAACTGAATAATTGGTTTTAATCTCTCGATGTGTTGAAAGGCGTTTTTCTTTGGAAGATTTAATTCAAAAAAGCATTTATTAGAGAAGTCTAGATTTGATACGAAAATTTTTTTTCCATTTAAATAAGCACCCTCTTCTTTACTAGCCCAGTATATATCTTTTGATACTAAATCTAAGACAATTGCTTTCTGTATGTCTCCTATTTTTTTACCTCTTGCATAGGCTATTGAAACTGAACAATAGGGAATACCCCTTACAGCATTATTTGAACCATCAACGGGATCTACTATTAGAATATTATGCTTTTTAATCGCTACTTCTTTATCTCCGATATACTTTTCTCCAATTTCTTCACTAATGAGTAATATATCCACCTTTTCTTTCTCTAATGAGTTTATTATAACATTCTCCGCAATCAAATCTATTTCCATAGAAATATCTCCACCCGCACCTCTCCGAGCTTCAATTGAGGCTTCTTCTAAACCTAATAGCGGGTGAACAGCATTGTAAACATCTAATGCTAAATTTTTCAGAAAATCAATAGTAAGTTCCATATTATTCATTACAATATTTCATAATTCTAAGTAACAAAAAATTCTTATT
>JBHLLM010000232.1:0-5123 GCA_048885575.1 Candidatus Hermodarchaeota archaeon | reverse complement strand
TTAAGCTTTTCTGCTATTGCTATTAATTGTCTCCTCGAAGGTTCTGCTGCGTATTGCTCGATTAGAAGGGCGTTCAAGCGTGGAGTTTCACCTCTTACAGGGTTATGTTCAGAAGAAAGGATTATTGGTATCTCTTGTCCCTTTTCTTTCATGAGTTGCCTAGCTATTCTTTCAACTTCTATTTCATGTCTTGAATTCATGAAAGAGCAGAGTAAGCATACGCAAATGCTATCTACCCTCATCTCGAGAAATTCTTCTACAACTTTTTTTACATCTTGCTCATAGAGAGGAATTAGCTCTTCCCCCCAAAAATTTATTCTTCCTCGAACCCCTTTAAATTGGCGTCTAGGGATAAGAGGTCGAGGATGTTCGTGTTCTCGCGCGTGAAGGCGCCCAGCATAATCAAGCCACATCCAACATTGTAAAGCTCTACCCAAACTATGGAGATCTTCGAATCCTGCATTAACAATAACTCCAATATTATCGTTCCCCTCACGTTCTAAAAGTCTGTTTAACATGGCTGTACCTGAATATACTAACGCCTCAACATTAAAGCCTGTTTCTTGTAAAGATTTATCCCATTCATTTAATGAATCTGCTATTGAGTTCAAAATTCCAATATATTCTTCTTTTCCAGTTGTTAGTGCTTTTCCTACGGCAAAATTCCCATTCTCATCAATGATAAAGGAATCAGTCATGGTTCCTCCAGTATCTAACGCTATTGCTTTTAATGAATGTGCTTCATCTACATTAATCGATTCTGTCATGGTATACACTCATAAAATTTTTTAAAAATATATAACATAATATTAGTTAATACTTTATATAGCTGAAGGTATTGTTAATCGAATCCAAAAAAAGATTGGAAATAAAAGAATTTATTTTTATTTCGAAGCTAGATCCTTTCGATCATCATTCCACCTAGAATGATTGGTCCTCCAGTAGAATTATAGATTTTCTCCGCTTTTTTCAATTGATTTTGGCTCTCAGAATATACTTTGAATATTAAGTCACCTTCCTTTATTCTAGCACCTTGTTTCTTGAATATTTCAACACCAGAAGATTTTGAATGCGGACAACCAGTAGCTTTAGCAATTTGATTAATAATAGCGTTGTTTACACCAGTAATGTGCCCTGATTTAGTAGCAAAAAATTCCTTTGTATACGGTCCTAATTTAATATCCTCTGGTTTAATTTCAGGATTGCCCCCCTGAATTTTAATAATTTTCCTCATTTTAGCTAATGCTTTTCCTGACTTTAATATTTCCTTTGCCAATTTTTGTCCCATTCCTTTTTGGGCCTTACCTCCCATTTCAAGCAAAATACCCGCTAGATCTGTGGATTTTTCAATTAAAGAATTAGGACCAGCAGAATAGTCCATAAGTAAAGTTAATGCTTCTTTAGCCTCTAATCCAGGCCCGATTGCATGACCAATAGGTTGGTGGGCAAGAGTTAATGCGCATTCTGCTTGAATTCCAACATTTTTTGCAATTTCTTTGAATATATAAGCGAATTGTTTACCATCATCTGGAGTTATAAATTTTGTTCCTTTCCCAACAGGTATATCTAAAACCAGTTTTTTAACTCCAAGAGATAATTTCTTGGTAATAATTGAAGGTATCATAAGACCTATAGGATCCATATGTAGTGGGCGTTCAATCTCGATTAATATATTATCCGCAGGTGATGTATTAAGAGCCCCACCCCAAATAATGCAAGCGTTTTCTTTTGACACAATTTCTCTTAATTTCTCGGCTTCAAACGCAACAGGTGCTAACACTTCCATAGAATCTGCTGTACCAGAAGGTGAGGTTATAGCCCTAGTCGAGGATTTAGGGATAGTTAGTCCCGCAGCTGCTACAATAGGAACTATTATAAGAGAAACCTTATTACCAGGAACTCCTCCTGTAGAATGCTTATCATATACTTCAGGACCAAAATTAAAGATTTCTCCACTTCTAGCTTCTGAATATGTTAATGAAGTCATCTCTTCATTATCCATACTATTTATATAAACAGCTGTTATAAATGCGGCTAAATCTATTCTTGATAAAGAACCTGAGACTGTGTCTGAGACAATACTGTTAATTTCTTCTGTTGTTAATTTACTTCCTTTTATCTTTTTCTGAATAAATTTAAAGGAATCTGGAGGATCAGCGGGCTTCACGGATAATATAATATCGTCTTTATAGGAAGATTTTTCTCTGATTATATCCAAAAAAATTCCAATTTCACCAGGATTTACAAGAGAGTTAGAATAATCGACCTGCACAATGGCTATCCAATATTTTTCCTCAATATTTTTAGATTCTAAATTTTTAATATTAATCCTATCACCAGCTTTTTGTCCCAATTTTTGAGCGTCTTTAATATTTAAAACAACATCTTTAGTATTTCCCGTTTCAAAATTTATTGTCTTTGCTTTTAGTTTCATAATTTCAATATAGTGTGTAGTTCATTATTAAAGTAGATCATTTGGTTAAATAAATTTACTTGAAAATTCTTTAAATAACTTTTTTTATAATTTCTTATTATCTTGAGTATTTTTTTATTCGTTTTAATAAAATTAATTAAAAACCATTAAATGATTAGAAGTATGAATAAGTTTGAAAAAGCCCAACAAGTACTCAGAGAAATTAATGGGGATGGTTGGTTAATTGTATGTGTCGAAGATAGCGATATCAATTCTAGATTCATGTTAGGTGTCGCATCACATGCTCGACATTATATTTATATTGCCGCAGACGGAAATCATAAAGTAATTGCTGTTGAAATGGAGGCTCCTATGATCACACGCTCTTTAAAGGACAAAGGAATTATCGCTGATGTAGTTTCTTATAATTCAATGACTGAATTAACTGCCTTGTTAACTTTGCTTATTAATAAACCGCGGATCGCTTTAAATTTTGGGGAGGATATTTTAGCTCCGGATGGGACTGCATATGCAGATCAGATTCGTACCGGAGATTTTTTCTCAATGAAAAAATTGGCGCCACATACCGAGTTTATATCAGCAGCAGCTATCATTGAAAGATTAAGGAGCGTTAAATCTAGAGAAGAATTAAAAGATTTACGAAATGTTTGTAAGGCAACTTTAGAGTTATTGGAGACATTTCCGGACTGGGTCAAGGTTGGCATGACTGAAAAGGAAGTAAAAGCAAAGTTAGAATATGAGTATATGAAATTAGGAAAGCCTTCCTTTGAGGCAATAGTTGCTACTGGAGCTCATTCAGCAGATCCACATCATAACACTTCTATGAAAAAAATTGAAAGAGGTGTGTTACTAATAGATACTGGTTTACAAATAGACGAGATGTGCTCTGATATAACTTGGACATTCTGGGTTGGTGATAAACCAGTAAAGGAGTTTGTTACTGCATATGATGCTCTATTTGAATCGAAAGAAATAGCGCATAAATTTTTTACGGACGGTACCCCCAATAATGTACCTGCTAATAAATGTCGTGAATATTTAGCAGAAAAGGGATACGACCATGAAAAGTTATTTTTCCATGGATATGGGCACTCCTTAGGATTTGAAGCTCATGATATCGGTACTAGAATAAACTGGAAAGTACCTGATAGTTTTAAGTTGAAAGAAAATATGGTATATACTAGCGAACCTGGTTTATATTGGACAGATAAATGGGGGATAAGATTAGAAGACGATATTGTCATTGGTAAAAATAAATGTGAAAAAGTTACTTACAACTCCAAAACTCCGATTTTAATCTAAAAATCTTAATTTTCTATAGTTTAATAGAGATTGGAAACTCTTTCATTTCTTCTATTTTATTTTGGTCCGGATCCATAAATTTTATGTTTATTTTAATAAGGTAATCTCCTGCTTCGAGTGGTTTAAGATTTATCTCCCATTTTAAATCCTCGTTAATCCTTAAAGAATATATTTGCTTTTTTGTGGTACCTCTCATAATTTTTAATTTCTCAGGAAATTCAACATCAATGTTAACATCTAGCGCTTCTGCTTCACTTTTATTCTCAATCAAAATTTCTAAAGGAAAAGTTTGATCAATCAGAGGTGGTCTTAGATTCTTGACTGATGTCAATAAGGTTGCGGGAGGAGAAATTAACTTTGGTGCTACTGATTTGGTTTCATAAGTAAAGATAAGATTGTTGTTTAGTTCACATGTAAATAAAAAAGGACCTACTACTGTATTATCAACTTGAAAATGTGGTTTAATTATGAATTCTAAACGAGAACTTTTTCCAACATCAATAGCAATTGGAAGATTTGGCTTTTTGTTCGTAGTCAAATTATCTGATAGAGTAATCGAAATTTTATTTAAAATAAAATCACGATATTCAAATTGATAATAAGGATCGTGTAGTATTTGCGGTAAACTTGAAGTATCAAAGTTGATAACTAAATTTATAGATTCATTAGTGGTATAAGAATCTTTATCTAGTTCAAATGTTGAAATTATCAACATTTTTGAAATTATTAACAGCATTACATATTTTAATAACTTTATCTCAGCGTCTCTAAATTTATATCGTCCTAAATTTTCTTTAATTTTATCTACATATTTAAATTGGTTGTCTCTTATCGAAAGTGTTATTTCTGATACGAGTTGTATCAATAGATTCTCTTTAAAGAATTCTTTGTTAACTTTTTTCTGGATCCGCTTTAAATAATCTAATCCCTCATCGGGATTTCCTTTAAGAAATAAACATAAATAAGAAAGAACAGCAAAAAGTATGTAATTCGAACTTCTATCCCCTTCACTCTTAAGTTTAGGAACATATTCTACAGCCTCTTTGTATATCTGATTAGCTTCTAAGAAATTATCAGCATAAAGACAAGCTTCTCCAGATTGTCTTAACAACTCAATACTAGTATCATATCGCTCTAATTCCATAAAGGTTTTAGCACCATTAATAAAACAATCTTTAGCTTCTTCAAATTCGTTTAGCTTGAGTAGAGAATTTCCAGCTAAATGAAAATTTTTGCCAGCTTTTTTAAATTGTCTCGCCTTAAATAGTTGCTCAGCTTTTAACAATTGTTTTTCAGCTACTAATCGTTGGTCCTTTCCCATTAAATAATCACAATAATAATTAATTAATTGTGAAATTAAAAATTAAGGATAGGTTTGACTAATATC
>JBHLLM010000231.1:0-5153 GCA_048885575.1 Candidatus Hermodarchaeota archaeon | reverse complement strand
GCCTTTATGTTAGGAAGTATTCACGCTACATTTTACACACTTTCGGTTATTTTTTTCATCTCAGAACAGATTAATATTTTATTCTGGAAACTCTCAATTTTAGCTTGGTTTGTTTCATTAATAATAAGTTCGCTTCTCTTCTCATCCTTTAGAGAGTATAAAAAAATTAAACCTTTTCCCTTTCTATTCTACACTCTCCTTCTCGGTTTATTAATTGGTGCTTTACTAATTCCTGATTCTATAATATTTACTCTTAATTTATCGCTTCCTTCATCAACTATTTTAATTGATCCTTCTCTAATTAATTATAGTTTTAATTTAATTACAAGAATAATAACCATCTTTTTCCAAATACTAGTTATCTCTCATTTTCTTTATATCGCGATAATAATAAATATCCACTCAAAAAAAAAAGAAGAAACCTTACCAGTATTTCTAAATGCTATCATTTTTTCAATACCGATTCTCCTGAATATTCTTTATATCTCCTTCCATCAAACACCATTTAGAGATTTTTTTATTAGAGAGTTATTCGTAATTATTCTCTGGATATCATATTTCGGTGTTAGTATAATGATTATTAAAAAGCCTGAAATATTTTTCGTTTTACCGAATAGGATTTATTCTATCAATATTTTTCATAAATCCGGCATACTGCTTTATTCTTATGAATTTGAAAAACAAACTTCTTCTACAACTGAGTCCACAATTTGGGGTAACATCCTTATCGGTTTAAATCACATTCTAAGCGAGTTTTTAGATAAAAAAGACAAAATTAATGTTATCCAAACTAAAGATGCCGATGTAGTTGTACAATACGAGGAAGATGGTGGTTATGCTCTAATTGTCATTACTAATAGAAAAAATAGCATCATTGAAGGTCTTATGGAGAATTTTTCGAAAGAATTTAAGCAAAAATATAGGGATAACCTTACCGAAATTCTTGACATCAACAAACTTATAAATGTATCGGAATTCAGCGATTTGCAAGATTTAATAGAAAAAAATTTTCAATTATATCTCTAAAATTTCATCCCTATTGAAATTACTAAATCTTAGATATCTAAACATTTTTTAATGAATATAACTATAGGGTTTCATAGGATGGAACAAATTGAAATTCATGATGAGGAATGGGAGAGGGACTGGAAAAATATCGTAGAAATTTTCGAGACTATTGAACACCTCGAGCAATTATTTAAAAATTTAGATGTATCGTATTTGAGAGAAATTCAGCAGAAAGTCTTGCTTTTGAATCTCGAAAAATACGCTTGGTCCCTTCAAAGTTATATCATTGAGAAATATTCCCGTGCGTAGTATTTAAATAGAGCATATTTTTTCAGTCTATTTTTGACTTCTGCTAACAACTATTTTAATCAATTTAAAATAGTACTAAAAATTTAATTTTCTATTAATTTCTAAATTAATTTTGAGTTGATTTAAATGAGTAAACGATTTAGTACTGGTCAAAAATTGAGTTTTTCTTTAGGAAACGGTGTGGAATGGTTCATAAATAGCGCATTTAATCTTTGGGTATTTACATTTTACTTCTCTGCCGTGAAATTGACTATAGGATATATTATGACCGCATATATAATATGGACTATTTGGAATGCTTTTAATGATCCATTGATTGGATATCTATCAGATAGAACCCATTCCAGATTTGGCCGTCGGCGAATATATATAATGATAGGTTTTATACCTGTTTTAGCGTTGGAAATTTTAATTTGGCTTCCACCTGGAAGCGGTCAAATAGCACAGTTCTTTTATCTTTTAACAATGTTAATCCTTTATGACACTGCTTATACTCTTATTGCCCTTCCTACAGATTCTCTTTTTCCCGAACTATACACTTCTGTTGAAGAACGAACGCAAGTCAACACTATAAGACAGATTTTAGCTGCTGTGGGGTTAATATTGGCTGCTCTCGTACCAGGTTTTTTAATAGGGGAAACAGACACCAGAGACGGATATCTTATGAATGGAATTGTTACCTCAGTTATTGTAGGAATTTCATTGATTATTTTCCTGAAATGGGGTGCTAAAGAACGAGAAGAATTCAAACTCGATTATCAGCAGAATTTTTCGTTTTTTAAAGGATTGAGATACGCGTTTAAGAATATCGGATTTGTACTTTATATCCTTATGTTTTTCTTATACGAGTTCATTCTCTTATTACTTGCTACGATTGTTCCTTTATTTGGGGTGCTTATCCTTCATACAGATACACTTGGATTTATTTCAAGTTCATTAGCAGTTTCACTTTTAATGGGACTTTTATATGTTGTAGGCATTGGTTTTATGTATGTTTGGAAAAAATTGGATATTAAACTGGGTAGTAGGATCGGGTATGGAATTTCTATGGTCTTATATTTTGCTGCTTCGACCCCAATGTTATTCATTTCCTCGTACTGGATAGCAATTATTGTCGTGATTTTCATGGGAATCGGTTTTGGAGGGATGCTTTACTTTATTTGGTATATTGTTGCAGATGTGATTGATGATGACGAGCTAAAAACTGGAGTTAGGCGAGAAGGTATATTTTTTGGTATATCTAACTTTTTCATGCGATTGTCAATGATATTATCAATCCTTATTGTCGGCACCGTTTTTATTCAAACTGGATGGGAAGATTACGATCCAATTCCAGGTGTGGATGTCTTTTTTGGACTACGCTTTTTGTTTGTAATAGTCCCTGGAATAGCACTTGGAATATCTTTAGTGTGTCTTTATTTCTTTCCATTTACTAAGCAAAAAGTCCTTGACATGAAAACTAAACTTAATGAACTTCATAATGAAAAAATGGATAAAGTAAAATCTATATAAAAATTTCTATTTTTTTTTTATTAGATTTGTTGAAGAGCTTGTTTTAAATCTTTAATAATATCGTTTGAATCCTCTAAACCTAAAGAAAATCTGAAATGGGTATCTGACATGTTCATTCTACGCTTTTCCCAAGAAGCGAGATCAATGCCGGTCATAACTGATGTGTATTCAATTAGCGAGGTAGTATCTCCCAGAGAAACTCCAACTTTGATTAACTTTAACAAATCTATGAATTTATAACATTCCTCAGTTGTCTCTAATTCAAAACCAATCATACCTCCGAAAGCCTTCATCTGTTTTTTAGCTAGTGAATGGTTGGGGTGCGATTCTAAGCCGGGATATATTACTCTTGCAACTTTTGGGTGAGATTCAAGAAACTGCGCTGCTTTAAAAGCATTTGCACAATGGCGTTCCATTCTCATACTGAGTGTTCTACACCCTCTTAATATTAGCCAAGCACTAAATGGATGCATCACAGCTCCCTGAGTTTCTAACCAGAAGTATCTAATGTTTTGTAATTCATTTTTTGGACCAATTATCGCACCACCTAAGGTATCTCCATGCCCATTAATGTACTTAGTAAGACTTTCAACTACTAAATCTGCTCCTAAAGCTAAAGGTTTTTGTAGCGCTGGAGAAGCAAATGTATTATCAACAACACATTTTCCATTTACTTCATGGATCAAATCTGCACATCCTTGAATGTCTAACACATCTAAATTTGGATTAGAGGGAGTTTCAACAAAGATAAGTTTAGTATTTTTGTCAATCGCTTCTTTTAATACTTTAAGATCTCTCATATCGACAATTTTTGTCAATACTCCCATTTGAGAATAAATTTTTGTTAATAGCCGATAAACTCCTGTGTACTGATTAATATGAATAATAACATTAGGAATGTTCTCAGGATTATTTTGAGGTAATAGCGCTTTAAGCTTTTTTGGGCGTAGTCTCTCTACACGGCGTTGTAATATGCTCGAACATGCTAAGTGGACAGCAGCCATTCCTGACGCTACAGAAATCGCTGATTCGCCACCATGAAGTGTAGCAAGTTTTTGATCCAGAGCGTATAATGTTGGATTTTCAGTACGAGAATAATTATAGTGATTTTTTAATAATTCCGTTAAAGAAGAATAAGCATATGATTTTGTTGCATAAAGTGGTGTTCTTAAACTTCCCATGGCATTAGGATAAGGATCCTCCCCAGCTCTCCCTTGTTGCGAATCAAAATGTAACTTATCCCATTTCTCTCTTAATTCTTTATTTTTTTGATCTAAGGTTGTTTTTCTTTTATCATTATCCATTATTTATTCCTCCAAACCGTTTACTATTTTTGGTACCTTAGTATCATCCATATCCTCTCCTTTGCGAAAATCATCGTAAGTGCGAGAAGATATAATCTTAAAATATTCTTGAAAATTCTTTTCAATTTCTTCAGAAATTCCTGGACCTTTTTGCGTCTCAAGTATTGAATCTACCTTTTCTCTTGCTCTCTCAATTATATCTTTAGCACCATTCCTCTGCCAGATACCTCGACGATCTCTATCAATTAATTTAGGAACAAATAACTCTTTGCGAGTGTTTTTGGCAGTGTGCCTTAACATCAAATAATTCTTACTTTCCGTCGCGACTTTTATTATCTCGTTTATAGCTAACCTTTCCTTATCAACTTCTATACCATTAAATCCGCGTTTTACTATATCTATTAATTCATCATCGATTACCAGCAACTCTAATGATTCTGATAAGGAAGACTCATAAGTACCCGCACAAGTTATGTAATTAATACCTGCGTTAGCAGAACAGAATAATGTCATAAACCTTTCAAATCCATTTTGAATATCAAAACACTTAGATTCAGTAACTAAACCAGGTCCTCTTGAGGGAATGTTATAGAAAAGAGCTAATTGCGCAGCACCAATAGTAATTAGACCCGTTTCTATCGATCCCCAAGCAACATTACCAGTAGGTGGATCCATTGGAGCATTCATTGTTGAATAAAAAACTGGACATCCTGGATTGATGAGTTGGGTAAGAATTATTGAAGCCAATGTTTCCATATTTGATTGAACGAGTAATCCCGCTAAGGTTACAGGAGCAGTTGCTCCAGCACTCGCAGCTGGAGCGATTATTATTGGTTGATTGTATTTTGCAAATACAAATAAACCGTTTAATTGCAATTTGTTTAAAACGAGTGGACTAACCGGATTAAAAAAACCTATCAATCTTGGCCTTTTCATAAATTCCTCTTCTCCACCTACGACAATAGAGGTGAGATTCATCATATCTTGCGAAGCTATACGACCTAAACAACCTAAACCATA
>JBHLLM010000230.1:0-5191 GCA_048885575.1 Candidatus Hermodarchaeota archaeon | reverse complement strand
GTGATGAAAAAGCACTTAATATGGTTGAAAACACACTTAAAGCTATGCGAATGGGGGGAATTTACGATCATATAGGCTTTGGTTTTCATCGTTATTCGACTGATTCTGAATGGCTTGTCCCTCATTTTGAAAAAATGTTATACGATCAAGCCTTATTGACAATTGCTTACTTAGAAGCATACCAAGCAACGGATAATGAAGAATTTGCAAAAACCGCAAAAGAAATCTTGACATATGTCTTACGCGACATGACATCCCAAGAGGAAGCCTTTTATAGCGCAGAGGATGCAGATAGCGAAGGAGAAGAAGGAAAATTTTATGTTTGGTCGAAGGAAGAAATCGAAAAAGTGTTAGGAAGGGAAGAAGCTAAAGTATTCTTAAAAACATATAATGTTGATTTAGATGGAAACTTCTTAGAGGAAGCAACTAGAAGAAAGACTGGAAAAAACATTTTGCACCTGAAATCAAATGTTGTTGAAACTCAAAAGGATAATAATGAATTAATAAGAAATAAATTATTTGAAGTAAGAGAGAAACGGATAAGGCCTCATAAGGACGATAAGATATTAACCGACTGGAATGGATTAATGGTCGCAGCATTTGCTAAAGCAGCTTATATTTTTAACGATCCTAAATATATTCAAGTAGCTAAAAAAGCAGTAAGCTTTATATTTAATAACATGATAGATCAAAAAGGAAGACTCTTACATCGTTATCGTGAAGGTAAGGCAGATATCCTCGCATTCGTAGATGATTATGCTTTTTTAATTTGGGGATTAATAAATCTTTATGAAGCATCTTTTGAAACTATATATCTTGAAGAAGCAGTTACATTGAGCATAAAACAGCTAAGTTTATTCTGGGATTCTTCAATTGGAGCATTTTTTTTTACGGCTGAAGACGCAGAATCATTATTAACACGCCAAAAAGAGAGTTATGACGGAGCAATTCCATCAGGGAATTCTGTCTCGATGTTAAATTTATTAAGGCTAGCACAACTAACTGGCAATGATGATTTTGAGAAGAAAGCAGATCAGCTTGGCCAGGTATTTGCTGAAAGCATTAGAGCTAATCCTGTAGCTCATAGTTTTATGATGGTTGCTGTAGATTTTGCTGTTGGTCCAACTTACTCATTAGTAATAGCAGGAGATAGTGGCAAGGAAGACACGATTTCAATGCTAAACGAGGTAAGAAGGCGCTTTTTGCCTAATAAATCGTTAATATTTCGTCCAACAGAAGAATTAAATCCTAAAATTGATAATTATTCTAATTTTATTCAATTCTTTGACAAATACGAAGAAAAGGCTACTGCTTTCGTATGTATTAACAAAACTTGCAAACCTCCTACGAACGATATAATTAAAGCTATAGAATATTTGAGCACCAAATAAAAGAAGACAAATTTTACTTTTCACTTATAAAATTGGAGTCTTTCCTACTGGTGAGACTAAAACTACGAACTCATTTTTACCATCCAACTCTAGTAAACTATCGAACTTTTTTTGTTCATAATAACCAATTGCTACTGTTGCTAAATCTATTGCTTCACAAGCAAGATATAAATTCTCAGAAACATGACCTAAATCGATAGCTATGAATTTATGAGAGAGGATAGTATATCGCCACTCAGTTCGGTAAGGAATTGCTACCCAACAGAATATAACTGCTCCTTTTCCAACAAACATCTGATCATAGGTTAATTCACCTATTAAATTTTCAGCGTTTTCAATGCGTTTAATGTGGAGTAATTTGTGCTTAAATGAGATATATCGATATAAACCAGGCTCTACTCCTTCTACTCGGTTAATTATAAGATATGCCTCAAAAGGACTTTTGGCTCCTGCTGAAGGGACTGTTCGCAAAACACCAGCGCTATCTTTAAATGTTCTTTTTACACCTTGTGTACACCAGAGCAAAAAAGATAATTCTTCAAGAGTTAATGACTCATCTGTATAGTTTCTGCGACTCATCCTTCGATTAATGGTAATTATGAAAGGTTTTTTCCCAATTGTGAATTCTTCGTGAGGAATTAAATCAATAAGTGGTTTCTTTTCATCGTATGGTTTTTGAAATAATGGAAATGGCTTATTTTTTTTCTCATCAGATTTAGGAACTGCTATTTCATACTCCTCTCTATTAAAAAAATGTAGAAAATGTCTATTGCTTTCCATTTCATTTCACCTCGTTTTAAAAAAGGTTTAAGTCATAAATTTATTCCATTCTTTTTTAAGGTGTCGTATTTTTAATTACGATTAGAAAGCTGAAAAATTAATAAAAAGAAAATTATAACAAAAAATCTATTCCAACTTTGAAGATATAAGGTTTTCCATTTCTTCAAGTGACTCTATTTTATTCATTTCTTCTTGTGTTATTAAAAGTTTAAGATTTCCGTTCTTCAAAATATAAGCAGAGGGATATTTTGCGTCTTCAATATCGTATTTTTCTAAAAATTCATCTTTATGAAGGAATTCAGATTCTATTTTTAATTCTTTAATGAAAGTTTTCCATTCTTTTTTAGCTCCGAACACTCCAAATGTAGTTCGACATAGATTGCACTGATAGGTGCTAGGTCTTAAAGCCTTGTGCCAAAAATCCTTAACGGTATTCACTAATCCGGAATCGGCATTATAAATAAAAACTAATTTTTCACCTATATTGTCATTCATTAAAATCACCCATATAAAACAAAACCCTTCTAACTATCTAATACATAATTACAGATTTTAATCTGCGTATTATTAGATATAAATTTCTTTCAGTAATAGAAAGAAAATATAGGAAATCTGACTAAAAGGCTATTAAATTATTAGGAAAAGTTATCACGAATTATGATACATCTCTCTAATCTTTTCCATCCTTTTCCTATTCACACCCATATCAGTATAACCCAATCTTGCGCGCGAACGGAAATGGATAATTTTTTCACTATCATCAAAAAGAAATTCAACATCATCCACAAATTTGAATGTAGCAGTTCTAAATTCTATATGGATATAATTTTCTTTATTTGTGATTATTTTTGATCTTTTTAATGAATGAACGATATTAATTATTTTTTCTTTGGCTTCGGTTAAAGAACCCGAATATTTAATGGGATCTATTTGATGTTGCTTACTTGTAGCCATTGTTGAAACGCAGTTAGGTGAATTTGGGCATGGGTGAAATTTTCCTTCTACAATTCCAATTGGTTTTTTCGTTTTGGCCATATATTTTTCACTTAAGACTTTTTAATTTATTTTTATTTTTAAACAAGAAATATTTCTTTAATAACTTCATCAATTCTATCCTTATCGAAGACCGCGGTATTACCTGTTTTGATAAATTTTAATATTTGGTCTTTATAGTGTTCTTCGAATTGATTTAAAAAGTAAGCTAGTCGTTCTTTTAAGCTCTGATTTGCGGGTTTAGATAAAAACAATGCGATTTTGACGAATCGGCCGTACGCTGCATGAACATAAAATCCTTTGTAACTGATTTCATTCATTGAAGTAGTACCTCCTATCTCTGAAACGAAAGAATCCATCGCCGATAAAAAACCCGATATTAATTCTTTTTCCATTGACACTCCTTCAGCGGAATGTGAAATTATGTTTAAACCGGAATCTTTATCGATTATCATTAGACTCCTGAAAGTTTCTCTAAACTCTGGCTTTTTAGTTACTGTATGCTCCTCTGAAATAAGCTGTTCTTTTGGAAAAAGCTCAAACATAACAAAATCTTTAGGATTATATGATTCACTTTCCTTAAAATAATATTTAGAAAGTTTTACTATCTGAGAAGGCGTCCTAATTGGTTCGTGTGGTAATTTTTTTATAAAGTCGTCTCTAATTGAAATATCGTGAATCTTGGATTTTTTCCCTTTTGTAATTCCTAAGATTTTTTGATGTATTGGGTTGATTACATACATCCAGGTGTTTAATTTTTCCATATCACGTTTAAGCCTTTCTAAACCTATTTTACATACGCCTCGAGGAGTAGTAACGAATACTGTCCAGATGGCGAGTTTAAAAGCTTTGTTAATAAGATAAAAAGTACTCCTATAATTTTCTTCTGTCATTTCTTCTCCTGTTCTTACGAAAACAGCTTCAGTTCTTAGGAATGGCTTTTTCTTAATTAAATATAAATCTAAGGAATGATCCTTGATATCGGCTGTACTATAGACAGATATTCCAAAATCAGCACAATAATCAGCGAACGCGTCAATCAGTTCTTTTTTAGAGATAAAATCAAATCTTTTTAAATAGTCACTTAAGATGTTATCGTTAGTTATCAAATCTCCTACATATGTAATAACATTTTTGAACTGTTTCTTAAGCGTAGTGTTTTTTTGGTATTGATTATAAAAAAAAATGTTAATATGATCAAGGAGCTCTAGTTTTGACAAATTCTCTCCTTCTGGAAATGGAATATTATGCCTACCCATAAAATCGTATATTTCTTTGAATCTAGCTCTTATCATCAAGCAATTCAAGCATATAATTCCAAATTTACCTTCAATATCCTTCCTTATTGTCCTTAAAATTTCTTCTGCTCCGTTAGAATTTTCAAGAGTCATTATTGATATTATATACCTTAAGTTTTAAAATACTTTTATAATAAAATGGAAAAAACCTAATTATTTTACATCAAGATTAAAGATTTGATATGCGTTTCTTAATCTCAATAACGCCGTAAGGAAAATTAATATTGCAAAAACCCATAATATAACAGATCTCAATGGAATTAAAATCAATATAGCCAACAAGAATATAAATGTCTCAGAACGTTCTATAAGTCCCCCTTGATAGGTTATTACTTTTGAATTTTTATTTAAATTCTCTCTATTAATAATACCTCCTACAATAAGGAACATGGAAATACATAATATAATAGCTGCTAATGTAAATATACCTGGTATTGCTAAGTTTAAGGGATCGGTGGTTATAATCGCGATTATTATGGATACCTCGACTAAACGATCACAAAAGATATCTAATACTCCCCCAAAGATCGTAGGACCCTCAAATCGAGCCAGAGATCCATCTAATGTATCAAAGAAGAAGGATATAATTATAAAAATAGAGGAAAGTATTGTAAAAGGGATCGATAATGCCACATAAAGGCTGCTTACATAAATAAACAACGAACCGATTAACCCAATAACTAATCCAATAATAGTTAGTTGATTTGCTGAAATCTTACCACTAAGTTT
>JBHLLM010000229.1:0-5219 GCA_048885575.1 Candidatus Hermodarchaeota archaeon | reverse complement strand
TCGGTTCCGTAGCAACTTATCGAGGAGTTATTGTTCCTAAAAAGAAGGAGAAACAACGCATATTAACTGAAGTAAAAACAATTTTTGAAGACGCTATTAATCTAGAACATATCTTAGTGTTATACAAAGGAACGGGTACTTGCATTTTCTTTAAATCTTATGGTTCAGAACAAATTGATCCTGAGTTAATTGGTGGATTTTTATCAGCTGTTTCTTCATTTGGTAAAGAAATGGCTACTCAGGCAGCATTGAATGAAATTTCCTACGGGGATAAGATGCTACTACTGGCAGATGGATATCTAATACGAGTAGCATTAGTATTAGGGAAAAATGCTTCTTTGATTCTCCGCCGCCATTTGAAAGAATTTATTGAAGCTTTTGAAAAAACTTTTAAGGATATCCTACCCAATTGGCGTGGTCAATTAAATCATTTCAAAAATGCAGGTCTTATCGTAGATGACATATTAAATACATCAATTATTCTTCCTCACCAGATTTCGTATGATTTTTCAAGTGCTAAAGATTTAAAAAATCCCCATTCAAAAGAGATATTGAAAGTTGCTGAGAGCTGTTGCGCAGAATCTGAAAGGGAGTTCTTCTTCATTGCTACCCTACTAAAAGATGCTTCTGAAATGACTAATAAAGATACTGCCGAAATTTTCATGGGAATTAAGGAACTAAGGGATAAGAAGTTATTAATTCCTATAGAAATTTCCTCAATTGAAGCTCAACCTATATCTCAACAAGAGTTGAACCTTATTAACCAAAAAGTTGTTGCTTTAAAAAACTTAACAAGCGATGAAAAAAAGAAATTAGTGCAAGATTTAGCGCAATTGGGACCAATAGAAAGAGAAGCATATCTTACCAGTTTAACCAAACAGACTGAGATAGTTACTGCTCCAATAAAGACGACTATTGAAGGAGTAGATGTCGAAAATAAAAAATCTGCGAAAAGAGGTATTAAAGAATTATCGAGGCGAGGGAAAATTGCATATGGAAAGAAGGATTACATTAAAGCTGTTGAACTTTATGAAAGTGCAGCGATGCTAGCTTCAAATTGGGAATTACCAGATGATTATGTTAAAATAGAAGAAACTATTCGTAAAACTAAAATTGAAGATCTAAAGGAAAAGAAGATAAAGTTAGAAAAAGAAGCAAAGAACGCAGTTAAAGCAAAAATTTATGCTGAAGCCGCTGCTAAGTATAAATACGCTTCAAAAATGGCTTCTGAAATCTTCAAATTAGGTGACACAACTATGACAAAAGAAGTTAAGAGACTAACTAACAAATCTAACGAATACGAAAAGTTAAAATAAATTTTTTTATTTCTACAAAACTATTTTTTATTATTTTATTTAAAGATTCTTTTTACTACTCTAATCTGCGATCCCATTTTCGGTTATTGAAAACACAGCTTCCCCCTCTGGTAAATGCGGTGCATCGATCATTTTTGCTACTCGCTGTTCACCTTTACCTTTCCTCAGATAAACTCTAATTGTTGATCCATGCGCCACTATATTTCCCCCCGCAGCAACAGTTGGATTTCCATAAAAAACATCAGGTTTTGACTGAACTTGGTTTGTTACAATGATACATAAATCGGGAAAAATGTCTGTTAATCTTAATAAATCGTGTAAGTGACTATTTATAGTCTGTTGTCTATTCGCAAGAGTACCCCTTCCAACATATTCACTTCTAAAATGTCCAATCAAGGAATCAACGATAATTAGTTTTATATTTTTATCTCTAATAAGATTAGCTGCTTCTTTTATTAAGAGTACTTGGTGATCAGAATTGTACGCTCTACCGAAGACTATATTTTTTAGAATTTTTTTATGATCTAAGTCAAGACCCTCAGCCATTTGAATTATTCTTTCTGGTCTAAAAGTGCCTTCGGTGTCTATATACAGCGCGTTTCCATTTAAACCACCATCCTCTTTTGGCAATTGAACATTCACACATAATTGATGGGCTAATTGAGTTTTACCTGTCCTAAATTCACCAAAAAATTCAATGACACATCCAGTCTCAATTCCACCACCAAAAAGATTATCAAGCTCTTGACTACCTGTTGTAATTCTTGCTATGTTCTTTCTGTGTTCCCATACTGCTTCTGCGGACTTGAAACCGATATCCAGCTGATCCATTGAGGCCTTTATTAGTTTTGCTGTTGTTTTATCACCCAAACCAGATTCTTCTTGAATTATACTAGGTGGGGTGTATGCAATAGACTCTAGACTACTAAATCCTGCCTTTATTAGTTTTTTAAGCGTAGCATCTCCTACTCCCGGTAGTTTTTTAACTGCATCTACACAACCACCCTCGTCGTTATTTAGGGCTAGAATCTCATCGTCGATATCTTCATCTTCTTCAATTTCGATTTGGTTTTCTTCTTCCTCTATTTCTTTAGGAAGTTCGTTCTCTTCGTCAAAGCTGTCAAATTCTTCCAATTCTAATTCATCAGATTCAGATTCAACTTCAATAGATTCTTCTTCTGACTTGAATCTGGCAAAATTCAAATGCTCCTTGTAAATTTTACCTTTAGTGTGATTGCGTTTACATTCTTTGCAATAATAGGGTTCTCCGAACCTATTTTGACCTTCAGCATTTGCTTCGCTTGCTTTAGCCAATATTAATCACATTTAATTTAAAATTTAGTGTTATTTTCATATTTCTAATCAATTATAGAATAAATATTGTAAAAGTTATTTTAAAAAGAATAGACACCTAATTTATTAGAATTCTAAAATATTATCTCATTAATAAATAATTGAATGAAAGAAAAATCTTTATTATTTGATTAGCACAATTACTTAAAACAATATTAAATTATTACAACCAGAATATTTTCATTTGGTAATTAAACATGAGCATCTCTTTAAATATTGAATTTTATCCAAAAATTAATGCCAATTTAGTAGAAAACTCAAAAACGATTGTCTTATCGAACAAAAGTAAATGGGATTCTCCATTTTTTACTAATACGGAATTGTATATTGATATAGGTGAAATTAAGGAAACTTCCAAAAATTTTTTAGGCGAACAAATTAAAAATGTAATAGTTTTAGGAACTGGAGGCTCGATTCAGACTTTGCTTGCTTTAAGACATTTATCAAAAAAGGTTTTATATCCTATAACAAGTTCTCGAGCCGTGGAGTTGAAACAGTGCTTAAACAATACAAATCCCAACGATTCAGTGGTTATCCCTATTTCCCGGGGAGGAGAGACTTTAGATGTTAATTCTACTATTGGAATTTTTTTAAAACATAATTATAAGTTTTTAGGACTCTCTTCAAAAGGTACTATGTATCACATTTTAGAAAAAATAGGTTGTCCAATTCTTGATGTTCCAGACCTGACCGGTCGTTTTGTAGGATCAATTTCTAATGTTGGAATTCTTCCCGCATTTCTGTTAGGTATTAATATTAACGATTTCTTAACTGGATTAAAGAATGGTTATGAAAAGTTTATAAACACCAATGACAACCCAGCATTTAATTTTTCTGTGTTTCTTTATAATTTGTACAAAAAAGGGTATAAAGTTGTATTTTCTATGCCCTATTCATTGAATCTCGAAGGAACTGTGGGATTATTTGTTCAAGAAATTTCAGAGAGTACAGGAAAAGAAGAAAAAGGATTGATTGGTACATATCAATCAGCGCCTATATGTCAACACTCAGTGTTAGAATATCTCTTAGGGGGGACAAAAGGTGCTGTGATTCCGGTACTATGGACAATAGAAAATGAAAATCCAGATTTAATCTTGGAATCTTCACTTAATTATATACATGGTCAAAGCGCGCAAACCATTGTAAATTATCAAGCAGATGCTACTTTTCAAGCTTTATTAGAGCAAGGAGTTCCTTCGGCAAAAATCGTGATTGAACAACCTAACGAATATAATGTGGGTAATTTAATAGCTTTTATTCAATCAAGTGTTTACTATTTATGTTTATTACTAGATGTAAACTGGTCAAACAATCCAAAAGTGATTATAGGGAAAGAGATTGGACATAAAGCCTTGAAAAATCAGATTTCATCTGAACAAAGAAAGAATACTAGAGAAAAATTAGTTAATCATGTATTCAAAAGAAATTTTTTTGAAGAATAATTTGATTCTTCTTAAATTCACTATCACATAATAAAAGTATCATATAGCACATTCACGGCTTTGCTACAATTCTCTCTATCAATTATTGCAGTAAAATTTAATTCAGAAGATCCTTGAGCAATAGCTAATATATTAATATTATTATCGCCTAAAGATGTGAAAACTCTTCCTGCTATACCAGGAGTGTAAAGGATTCCTGCTCCGATGATAGCCACTAACGAAATTTCATTGTCAATCTTTATTTTAAACCATTTTTCTCCAAAAAAGTCAGAATTCCTTAATAAAAAGCTGACTTTCGATGAATCCTCATACTCAATACCAAAAGTAATGTTGTTTTCTGAGGAACTTTGTGATATAAAGACGATATTAATATTATTATCCCCTAAAAGGGAAAACAACTTCGAAGCAGTCCCAGACAAGGGAACCATAGTATCACTTTCTAAGGTGACCATTGAAAGTTTTTCTATAGAGGTTATAGCTTTGATTACATCATCACTCTTAACAATTTCTGTTGTAATTGTAGTAAAATCTTCTGAATTCGGTTCATTGAAATACCTGACTTCAGATGGGATTTTTCCTTTTTCATTAACATCAAGACATAAAGGATGGAGTATTTTTGTTCCAAAAAAAGCTAACTCTTTGGCTTCTTTATATGATATATTTCTTATGAGTGAAGTCTTTTTGGAAACCCTTGGATCTGCATTCAAAAAACCTTTTACATCTTTCCAATAAATAATTTTACATAGAAATAGATTGCGTAGAGCATATGCTAGTATAGCTGCAGATAAATCACTTCCCTCTCTTCCTAAAGTGGAAATTTTGTTATCTTTTGTAGATCCATAATATCCACTTACGCAAACTAAAGTATCTATATCTGATATGATAAGAGGATATAATTTCTCTTTTACAAGCACTTCTGTCTCTTCAAGTAAGGGAAGCGCACGACCAAAATTATCATCTGTTATTATAATTTTATCAGAAAAAATATGATTTGATTTATACCCTTTTGAAGATAAATATTTAGTTAATAGGAATGTACTTATTTTTTCTCCATACGATACAACTAAGTCATAGATATCCGGACTTGGACGGATTAATCTAATAAGTC
>JBHLLM010000228.1:0-5220 GCA_048885575.1 Candidatus Hermodarchaeota archaeon | reverse complement strand
TTAACAAAACCGATTGGATTACAAGCAATTATGGCAGCTTATAGATTACAGAAAGATTCCCCCGAGATGTTAGAAGAATTCTCATCGAAAGAACTAAACAATTCAATTAAATTAGCTATTGACCTTATGAGAACATCTAATCAAGGCGTAGTAAAAACCATTTACACATATAGCGATTTCTCCTTCATTCACGCTATGACTGATGTCACTGGCTTTGGTTTATCTGGGCATTTGAAAGAAATGCTACAAAATTCTGGATTATCAGCGATCATTGAAAATATTCCTTCGATTAAACTCTCAAGAAACCTTTCTGAAGAATTTGGATACGCCTTTAGCGATTGTTTATGCTCTGAAACAGCCGGAGGAATGTTAATCGCTCTCGATCCGAGCAAAGTAGAGGATTTTTCTAACACTCTCTCCAGTCAAAGCATTTCTAATTGGATTGTTGGAACAATTGATGACAAAGAAGCTGGACTTGTTAGGATATCGAAAAAAGTTGAACAGATCGAAATAAGCAAAGTATAATGATGTCAATGAAATAAGCTGAAACACATTTGTGGGTGCTTATAGAGAATTCCGTTGCACAGCGGCGTCAAATCTTTACCAAATACGGTTTTTATGTACATTTTTTTATTTGAGTATGATACTCTCTATATTAATTTTTTAAAATAAAATTATTGAAATTACCTTTAGATTTAAAATTTTGAGACGAAATTTTTGATAGTATCTCGAACTTAAGTTTATATTTCCTCGTTTTCTTCTTATACCAAAGAAGAAAAATTAGGAATATGAATAAGGATAAAGATTATTATAAAATTCTCGAAGTCGAAAAAGACGCTTCTGAGGAGGAAATTAAATCGGCTTATCGGAGATTAGCGAAAAAATTACATCCAGACCTCAATAAAATCGATCCTAAAGCGAAAGAGAAATTTATCGAGCTACACGAAGCATATGATACGCTAAGTGATCCTCAAAGGAGAAAAATTTATGACCAAGCAGGTTACAATCCTAGAAATATAGATCTAAGTGATATAATTTGGAGAAACAACTCTGTGAGATTTGGAGAAATTTTAAGGCAAATATACTCAAACTATTATAGAGCTCCATATACTAAACCTCCGCCCGAAGGAATGTATACATAACATTTTCTAAATATTAATTTGAAATAGAAAGAAAATATTTTCTCTTCTAATTTTAGCAATTATTGACTTTTCACCAAGTTTCTTAAATTTGAAGGAATGTTTTGAATGATAGTTTGAATAATTTATTTATGATCAAAATTTCCTTCTAATATGTCTCATACTTATTTAGGACCCGCTTATAGAATTGAAACTGAAAGATTGGTTATTAGGTGCTACAATCCTAAAGATGCTCCCAAATTACAAAAATCAATTCAAGAAAGTGTTGAGCACCTTCGTCCATGGTTACCGTGGGTAAAGAGCGAACCTGAAGAATTGAAAGTCAAAGTTGAACGCATAAGGATATTCCGAGCTAAGTTTGATTTAAGCGAAGAATATTTTTTTGGTATTTTTAATTTGAAGGAGACTGAATTGATTGGGGGGATAGGTTTGCATCCCAGGGTAGGTTCAAATGCCTTTGAGATTGGGTATTGGATTAATGTGAATCACATAAAAAAAGGGTACGCCACAGAAAGCGTTGCTGCTCTTACTAAAGTTGCATTTGAGGTTGAAAATGTAAATCGAGTAGATATTCACTGTGATCCAAATAATCTTAATAGTGCCGCAATTCCAAAAAAATTGGGGTACATGTTTGAAGGCATTTTAAGGGGTAGAACAGAGACTATTGATGGAGAACCATCAGACTCGATGATATGGTCAATTATAAAGGAAGAATACTTGAAATCTCCAACTTTTAAAGCAAAGATCTTAGCCTATAATGCATTGGGTAATCTGATTATTTCATAAGATGTAAAAACTTGTTGAAAGATCTGATTTCAGCTCATTTTCCTAAAAGTGCTTTCATTCTGTTTAAAATTATTTCAATTTCATCATCGAAAGCTTTTACTCGATCAAAATTGAGTCTATTTATTTCAAGTAATTGTGACACAGCAAATTCGGGGGACTTGTTGATTTCTTTAGCTATCTTAATGGCCTCTTCGAGAGTTTCGCTTGGTTCAACAAGTTTATTTACAATATTCAATCGATAAGCCTCTTCAGCGTTTAAAAAATTCTCTCTTGATCCCGTATTCAGAGTAAGTTCAAGTGCTTTACCTCTACCTACAAGACCCATATATGGGAAAAACAGAGGACAAGCACCAAATCTTATTTCAGGATGTCCAAATAATGCTCCTTTCGATGCAACTCTCAGATGGCAAATTACAGTTAGATCAAATGCTCCTGCAAGAGCATATCCATTTATAGCAGCAATAAGAAGTTTGGGGAAATCAAATAATGTTTGATGGAAGAGGTGATTAGACTCAACAAACTCTTCATAATCACCCTCACCTTGGACGACCTTTTGAACTTCGTCCTTATCAAATCCAGCGGAGAAAAAATCTTTTCCACCATAAAAAATGACAGCTCTTACTTTTTTATCTTCTTTTAGCATGTTTAGAGCATCTATAATTTCAGAACGCATTTCAGAACTAAGGGCATTTTTTTTCTCAGACCTATTAAAAGTAAGGATACAAATACCCCGTTTGAACTCAAGGATAATGTATTTATAATTCTTAGATTCCATATATACAATAATCTAGAATCCTTAATAATGCTATTTTCTTTCTCTTATTTTACCATTTAAATCCAATATGATCTGTCTTATTTCGTCGAGTGCTTGTTCTGCAATTTCATCGCCATTTTCTACATTAAACCCTGTAATTGAAATTTCTACTTCTAAGGAAAGTCCAATTTTGGGATGGGTTTTAATCCATAACTGCGGATATTTTTTTTCGAGTTCAGTGGTATATGGCGCTATTTGGGATTCCCCTATCCCCGTAAAAATTAAACCTTTTTCAATAAATTTTCCTCTCTTCTCTCTCAAAATTGGCTTAATAACATTTAAAAACATCGCTTTCATTTCTGTAGGAACTCCTGGTAACACAAAAATAGATGTTTGTGCTTCTATTAATTTCACTCCTGGAGCTGTCCCTCTTATATTAGGCAGAGGGATAGATCCTTGAGGAAGATAACTCATTTTCTCTCTTTCTTTGGTCATACCTTCAAGCTTTAAAATACCTCTTCTGTGAGCGTTATCGTAAGCTCTCTTAATAGAATTATACGCGTGTTGATTTAACTCTAATTCTCGATTCAAACCCATTGCTATACCCTCCAATGTCATGTCATCAAATGTAGGACCAAGTCCGCCAGTAGTAATTAATATATCAGGTTTACGCTCTAAAATAGTTTGAAGTGTTCTAGAAATAACTTGAACATCATCTTCTATAGCTGTAATCCTTTTTAATTTATGCCCGTATTGAACTATTCTTTTAGCCATCCAATTTGAATTTGTATCAAGGGTTTTTCCGATTAGTATTTCATTTCCAATTACCAAAATTTCAATATCCATGATAACTCCTAAAATTTCTTTAATATAGGAAACCTATTTATAATAATTTAGAGTAAAATAATATTATTAACATTTTTAATGAAAAATGGGTATATTGAAAGATATAGATCTTAGTTTGCAAAGGAAAATTTTAAAGAATAAATTATGACAATAGAAATTGATGATGCCGGCACTGGGGATTTAGTTGGAGACGCATTTATTGGGTTCTATCGAAAGGATACGAATAAATTACTGTTTAAAACTCTTTCTGTAGATTTGTTCAAGGGAGAAAACTGGAAGAATAAAATGCCTTTAAAGAAAACAGTTGATCTCGTAAAAGAAGGTTTAGAAGACCTAAAATTTGACAAACGCAAAGAAAAAGTGTTGCTTTGTCGGGGAAATATTTTCGATGAGGTAAGAGCTTATTTTATTGAAGAAGGTATTTTATACGAAGACACAATTATTGAGGGAAAGCTTCAAAACGCTGTTGAAAGGAGATTAATTAATCATCTAAAGAACGATTTAGGAATTAGGTCAAAAAGGTTAACTACTAAAAGCGGTGCAAAACGTTACTTCGTTCTTTTCGATTGGGTTTCTTACGATTTCTATAAAAGAGAAAAATATGTTAAATCTGGATTTAAAAAATGGAATACCGTTTGGAGAGAAAGATCAATTGAGAAATATGAAGAATTAAAGGCAGAAAAGAGAAGAATTTCTTATTAATTTTATTAACTTTTTATCTTAACTTCCTTTTTGAAATTACACTTCTCGTTATAACAGCTATATTTTGATTGTGGTAACCCACCTCAAATCCATATACAGTAGTAACTTTTAAATCGAGATGCTTATTTTGATATTATTATAAAATTAACTTAATAGATCTTATTATAAAAAATAGGTTAAAGGATTAAGTATGAAAATTGTTGTATTTGCACCTCACCCTGATGATGAAATCTATGGTGCTGGAGGGTCGATTCTTAAATGGATCGAAGAAGGGCATGATGTACATATAGTATATGTTACTGATAATCGTATGTTAATTACTTGGGGAAGAAAAGAAAATAAATTGATAGAGGAAGAAGCTCAAGAATATCTTGACTTAACTGAGGAGGAAATTGGTAAAATTGGAATACAAGAAGCTATTAATGTGGCAAGAGCGTTCGGTTTAGCTGATAATAATTTCCATCTTTATAAATTTCATGATCAGGATGCAAAAAATCGAATACAAGAAGGTATTAAATTATCAAAAGAAATAATCAAAGATGCTGACCGTATAGTAATCCCAAGCGATAATAATCCTCATCCTGATCATCAATCTACTCATTTTATGGTAAAACAAGCAGCTTTAGACCTGAATCTCACCCATACTGAGTTTTATGTTTATGGAATTAATAATATTATAAAATCACCAAAAAATAAACAAATAAAAATAATAATTACTAATTATCGAGATCGAGCTTATGATATTTTAAGTATATATAAAACGCAATTAGCTCTTAAAGATTCACGTTTAGGGTGGTTAACTTTAAAAAGGAAAAGATCAGAGAGATTTGGTGTCTTTTCCCTATCGGACGCTGGAAAATTTTATAATTTCTAAGTTGAAGATATCATTTTTTACCTTAGTCCAGTACCGCATGTAGGACACTCTTTAGAATTAGCTGGAATTTCACTACCACACGCAAAACATATAACTTTAGTTTTATCTAAAGATTGATC
>JBHLLM010000227.1:0-5225 GCA_048885575.1 Candidatus Hermodarchaeota archaeon | reverse complement strand
ACTATCAAACTCAACCCACATTGTTTATTATTATAATCTAGTTAATCAAAGAGCCTTTTATCTCAATTTTGTGGATCAATATTTTCTCGAAATAAAACTAGTTTACACTAGGGCACCTAAAAACAACCTAGAGTCAGACTGAGAGGTGACTGAAATTAAAAAAAAGGGAATTTTTAACCTTAAATTTATAAAATTTTAATAATAAGTATTGACTTGCTTATGAGATTTAAATTTTTAGGAGTTAATGATTTGAGTCAAATTCAAAACCATTCTACAGAAACGTGGAATATTACATCTTCCCATTACGATTTAATAAAAAGAATTTTGAAAGAAATAGAAAAATCAATAAAAGGAAAGAGAAAAATAATGTATTCTGATATTATTAATTTAATTATAAGAAAAGATTATAGAGGAAAAATGTTCAATGAAATTATATTATGGTGTAATTATAAAATTAGACAAGGGAAGTATTTTTTCTTAAATGACCAAATTATATTCTAAAAAAACTTTAGAATTTTAAAAGAAAAACTCAATGACCTAAAGTTATTCTTTATCATGAGTTTTTTAGCCGAGTGTAATTCACTTAAAACTTTATAGGCATGGAGTACTTAGAATTAAAAACTAAAATAAAGTTAAAAATGCGTAATTATATTAATATTTAATAATATTATTTTATAAAGACCAAAGAGATGTTTCTATTATAAATTATTTAATAATAAACATTACTCAGTATTTAAAATAGTATAACTTGAATGAGGATCTTTCTATGGTTCGATGGACGGCAGATCATAATATCTATATAAAAATCCTTTACTGGGGTATGGGAGGATCAGGAAAAACAACGATAGTAGATACATTATATAGGTTAACTAAAGAACAGAAAAAAGATATCACTCCAACTGGAAATTTAACTAAAATATCGATGGCAAGTGGATCTACATTATATTTTGATCGCGGTATATTTCAATCAACTAAACAGAATAAGGTCTATTACCATGTTTATACAGTTGCAGGCCAAAGTAGATTTTCTCCCTTAAGAAAAAAAATCTTTAAGGGTACAGACGGAGTTATTTTCGTAGTTGATTCCCAAACTCACTTCTTTGAAGACAATATTGAATCCTTAAAAGAGTTAAAAAATATTACGCGAGGGAAGCTGATTAAAGAAATTCCATTAATAACTATGTTAAATAAGCAGGATCTTAATGAAACTATTGGAGAAGAAGATTTTAAACAAGTTCTTAAAGAGGAAAAGCTTTGGTTTGAACCAGATCATGAACTATATATCTGGAATCCAATAATCTATAAAACCTGCGCTTTATATGAAAAGAAAAGAGAGATATATCGAAGTTTTAGCGAATGTGCAAGGCGAACGGGCTTGTATCAAATATATGGAGATGGAAAAGCACCAATCGGCAATAATTTCAGTAGAGATATTCCTAAATTCTAATATTTCTTATCTGAATCTCTTTTATTTATAATTATAATTAGAGTTTAATAAAATAAAAAAAGAAAAAAAACTAGATTTTGCAATAATTAGTTATTATTGGTTTATGGTTATATTATTTTCAATTAATCAAAATCCTTACCATAATTTAGAAATGGATCTTAAATGTCAACAGAATTAAATTTTAATATTTCAATGGCTACTAGGATTTCCCTAAGGTTATAAAAATTCAATGAAAATAACTAATACAAATGACCTATAAAACATAGGAATGAAATGTTATAGTTACCTTGAGGATTATAAAAACCTACTTCTCTAAAAATTAATTGTAAATTATTATAATAATTTATATAAGTTCTAGTTCATTTCATTCAATATTAACTAATAGAGTATATGTTGAAATAAAGATGGGAGTTTACAATACTATAAAAGAAGAACTACCAAAACAATTTTCAATTTTTCAGTTAACAACCATTTTAGGAATTGATACCCAAGAAGTTCGTAAAGTGAGAAATTTACTTAAACAATTTCATAAACAAGGATTTATTAAACGGCTTTCAAAAAATATGTATGAAAAAATTGAAAAGTAAAATATTACTAATTGGTAATACTCATTTTTAAGGTTAACTGAGGAAAGATAAATGTAATAATTCTATTGAAAGAATCCAAAATTCCCTTTCCCTCAATAGCTACGGTTTTATTAACGGAAAGATGTTTAAAAAGGTTTAAATTTATTGTATTTAAAAATTCATGATCAACTATTTTCTGAGTTTCTATAAAGTCACATTTATTCAATGAAATAACTAAGGGTAAATCATATAAATCTTCTCTAAACATAGTCTTTAACTCCCCCCAAGATCGTATATTATGCTGCAAACATTGAACTCTGGAGTCAACAACAAAAATTATACCATCCACACCATTTAAAGTAGCAGGACGAGTACTAGCATAAAAATCTTGTCCTGTTGCGGAGTATATCAGAAATTTTAAACTCCATTCTGCCCCTTCAAATTGTAAAACACCGAAATCAAAAAATAAAGTCCTACCTATCGTACTATCAATTGAATTTAAAGTATCCTCCCTGTTGAAAAAGGAAAATAAATATTTTATTGATGTTGTTTTCCCAGACATAGCAGGACCATAATAAACAATTTTAATCTGCAAAGTTTTATTCTCATAATCATATATCATATTCTCTTAACCCCATAATGATTGCATACTATCTAGCGCATTAACTTTTTTTCCATTCTCAATTAAAAGCGAAAAATCTTCGCCCCATTCTTTATTAATAAACGAAACAATTCTATCGATGGATGCATCATTATAATCTATGGTCTCTAAAAGCGTTTTACTCCCTATTTTCGTATTCATATCGATATTATTCAACAAATTTAGCCTAGAGAATATAAAAAAAGCCCGTTTAGAACCTGAATAAAAGTTTTGAATCTCCTTTTTAAAGATATTTCTCTTTAATTCTTCTTTTTCGATATCAAAATCCAGAAGGGTTTTTATCAAATCTTCATCTACTTCTTCTGTTTTGACTTTTCCTGAAAGAGTTCGCTTCATTTTTATAATCGATTTTTCAGTGTCTTGAGATATTTTATGTAAAACATCTCGTTCAAAAGTTAGATCAAGTAGTTTCCAATTTAATCCAATAACTTCAACTAGGATTGAGTTTGAAAACAAAGCAATACTCAAAAAATGGTTAATTTTTTTTTTAACACTATTAATAAATTGACGAACCCTTTCCTTTTCTTCTGGTATTTCAATACCAATTATCCAAGAATTAAAATGCTCAAATTGATTCAAAGCTTTAAGCGCAACACTTGAAGGGCATCGTATATGAGTTCTTTGGGAATTGTAATCAACATTCTCGTTCATCACCAAATTATTATATTCATTTACTGAGATAAAATCAGTATAAAAGATAAATTCCTTGCGAAAATGGATTAAATTCGATAGATCTATAATAAAGTCATCAACTTTTAGTGCATCATTGCCATATACGATAACAGGAACTCTATCTAAGAGTCCGTAAAGGATTAACGCTGCATCTGGACCTTTTAACACTTCCAGCAACTTGAAGAAATTCAATATTTTCACCCAATCATTTAATAACTAATTCTCCTAACAAAGTCTTAATATCAAATGTGCTTTGATTTTGAAGTTCTGAAGCTTGCTTAATGAGATATCGTATTTTAGCTGAAAATTGAGGAAGTATTAGTCGAATTAAACCTAGTTTTTGTCGAGATTTACCAATTTCAGCGCTAAATATTGCTTTTCCTAATCCATAAATGAATTGGAATTTATCTTCACAATCCAGCAAAATACTATCAGCATTCATTTTTTTTAGTAACCAAGCGCACCTATTTGCTGTTTGAAAAAGTGAATAACTCATTGCTGAAATATTGTCTAAATTTTCGTTGTTTTCTAGTGTTTTTTTCAAAATTTTTGACGCTATAAACCCTCCTTCTATTGTGATATAAGCAAATTTTAAATCAGGAATGGCAATAGAGAAATTACTTAAGAGCTTTCTTAATTCCATAGAAATGCTTTCTGAGAGATTTAATGAAAAAGAAGACACTTTAAAATTAAAATCCTCATTCTCTTTAACATTAAATCCCTGTATTATGCTTTGTATTCTTTGATCGTCAAATTGAACTAGAGGAGGTTTAAATGATTCACCGGATGTTATCAATGTCGTTTTAATCTTTTTTAAACACTCATTAGTTTGGAGAAAAATCCCCCCTAAGTTTGTATTAGGTTGAGCAGTGATAGCTATGAAAAATTCATGCTTATTATCAATTATCCCTTGCTGTTGTAGAATTCTATTTAAAGAATAATGAACAGGGCTATTAAGAGGAGCAATTAAAACTTTTGCTTTTTTTCCCTCTATCAAGATATATTTTAAATTATTTGGATGTAAATGTATCCCAACATTAAATATAGCGCTGGTTGCAGAACTAACATTAAAAATTTCATCTTTTGAGAACCAAACTCCCGCTGACTGAATCGGATTCCCATCTCTTTGAGTTAAAACCGCATTCTCTACTCCCTTCAGTTGCTTTATTTGATCAAGATGAATTCCTATTTTTTCCTTTAAATCCATTTTAAATCTTGAAGCTCTTTTTTTAAATAGTTATTTTTAAGTTTGTAATTAGATTTTTAAACTACGAAGATTTGTAGATTTGTGCTTTCTTTACCTAAAAAGATAAAATTTAAAATAAATCCTACTTATATATTACTAGAACAATTCGCATCTTTACCGGTGTAAGCTTGGATTACGGTATAATACCGTTATATGAAGAGTAAATTCATTGATGCGATATAAAAAATGTAGTTATAATTTAACCAATTATAACTGAAGGAAGCTTAATTAAGAACCCTTAAGTAAGTGAGTAATTGAGATTATTCATAGTTTAAGTAATATATATGATATTGCGACGAACTCCAATATTAATTAATTCCGGTTGATCCTGCCGGACCCGACTGCTATTTGGGTGAGGATAAGCCATGCGAGTTGAATGGGATACCTAAAGTTCCCATGGCAAACTGCTCAGTAACACATGATCAACTTGCCCTATAGAGAAAAATAACCTCGGGAAACTGAGGATAATGTTTCATAGCTGAATTGGCTTGGAAAAGTTTTTCAGTAAAAGGGATAAAAAAAATGGTTTTTATCTGCTATAGGATAGGATCGTGGTCGATTATGGTTGTTGGTGAGGTAATGGCTCACCAAGCCGATAATCGATAGGGGCCGTGAGAGCGGGAGCCCCGAGAT
>JBHLLM010000226.1:0-5228 GCA_048885575.1 Candidatus Hermodarchaeota archaeon | reverse complement strand
TTTTGGGATAAGTATTTCTTGGAATAGTCATAATAACACCATCTCAAAAAATAACGCGACTAAAAATAAAATAGGACTAGAAATATCCTCTTTTTCGAAATTTAACATCGTAAATGATAACAATTTTTCTTATAACATATTTCCGGGATGGTCCACAAATGGTATTAGAATCAGTAGAGCAGAAAATAACTCTCTAACAAGAAACATCATAAGTCATAATGGATGGGACGGATTACAAACCTATGAAAGTAGTTTTAACATTTTTTCGAATAATACAATAAATAACAACGGAAATCATGGAATAGGTTTGATCCGTTGTAATCACAATATGATTATGGAAAATATTATATTCTCCAATGGACAATATGGTGCAAATTTTGAGGAAAGCAAAGATAATATAGTTAAATTCAACAATATTAATAATCATATTGTTGGTATTTATCTGGATGATCTTTCAAGTTGTAATCTGGTTTTAAATAACTCCTTTTTTGGAAATGGACTAAATATTCAAGACTTTCAGAAACCTTGTACCGAAAATGGTATTTTACCTCCTCCCGCTGATATTTTATTTATTTTTTTTGCTGTTGTTGGAATAATGATCCTTATAACTGGAGCCATATTAGCATTAAGAAGTGTATTAAGAATTAGAATCACTCGGTATAAAAAACACTAGGAAAATAATTAAGATTAGATAATCAAGATGCATAAAAAAAATGTAATAGATTCAAAAAGAAGATAGATAAAAAATTAAAAAAAAGTAGAAAAAAAATACTAAATTTTATTCGTTCATTTCATATGCGTCCTTTAATGCATGAACTATATTCCACACTTTACCAAATCGTTCAGGATCGACATCAGGTTTCTTAATCATCTTCAAACACCACTCCATCTGTTCGGGAGTTGTACTAGATTTATGATAAAGGCTTAATGCATATTTAGAAAAATCCCTCACTAGAAAATCAAATATTTGGTCTAATGTATCTTCATCAATATCGTAAATTTTAGCGTTTTCAATGATTAAATGGGCATATACAATCAGAGAAAAGATTTCTCCTACCCCTGAAAGCATGAAGTCCATATCCTTTTGTTGTTCAGCACTAGGAGTAGCTTTTACTCCCATCAAATTAAACATCTTAATTTGTTCCAAAAAAATTTTGATATTGGGTAGGTCATATTGCTCAAATGCTGGTTTCCAATCGTGAAGACGAACCCTTCCTAATCCACGAGTTGGTCCTTGATTAAAAAGAAATTTATCATCTTTAGCTTGATCTTGTTTTGGAATTTCCTCATAGTTCTTATGGTTCATAAAGAAAGACATCATGAATTTCAGAATTAAAGCAATATTTACATGAACAGTACCTTCGAGTTTCGGTAAAGCCCGAATATCCTTGGCAGCCATTTCAAAATACATATCTTTTTCGAAACCTTTCGCTGCAATCACATCCCATAAAAGATTGATAACTTCCTCTCCTTGAGTTGTTGTTTTCATTTTCATAACGGGAGCATAAAGAAGATATCTACGATCCTTATCGGATGCAATTCTCATATAATCAGCAGTTCTTAGCCCAAATAATTTCATAGCAACTAGACGAGTGTAAGCGTCAACAAAGTTTTGTTTAACATGCTGAAAATCAGTTACATACATGTTATAGAGCCTTCGATATGATGCGTGATGAATTGCTTCATAAAATGCATGTGTACAAATCCCTATTGAAGCCCATCCTAAGTTATATTTCCCCACATTAACTGTGTTTAGGGATGAATTCCATGCCTCCTCTCCTTTAGAAAGAATATCGTCTTCAGTTATGGGATAATCGTGAAGTGCAAAATTTGAAACATAATTTTGACTATTGCAGACATTTTGTATTAATTCATAGTTTTTATGTTTATAGTTTGCCACAAAGAAAACATATTGTTCTTTATTTTTCATGTCGTAAGGAGGGATATTACCATCTTTATCAGCAAATTTACCAAAGTTTGAAACCATTTCTGCTTCGTTACCATTACCAATATAGTATTTTTCTCCATTTGCTCGATAAGAACCATCTTCTTGAGGCGTTAATGCCATTTCAGTAGCGTAAATATCTGCTCCATGTGCTTGCTCAGATAAACCGAAAGCAAAGATAGCCCCTTTATTAAGTAATTCTGCTGCTTTTTCCTTTGCTGTCTCATTTTTACTCATCCAAATAGGTCCAAGTCCCAAAATCGTAACTTGCCATGTATACCAATAACTTAATCCGTAAAAAGCGAGAATCTCATTAAACTCACAAATTCTCCATGTATCCCATCGATAATTCTCATCTTTCCCATATTGAGAAGGTGTTAACAAATGAGCAAATATCTTATTATTTTTCTGAAATTCAATGAAATCGGAATACCAAACCCGTTCGCGATCATCCTCCTTAATTTTCGCTTTTCCCTTGTTTTCGAAAAATTTAATGGTTTTAAGCATTATCTCTTTTGATCTCGCATCAGGATAATATCTCTTATGGTCTTTCGGATTTAATAATATTGTCATAATTACTTTCTCCACCTTAAGTTGCAATAAACAATTTAATTATATTACAGAATCAGTATTTCAAAATTAATTTTTTTAAAAAAAAGATTTCAATTTATTTTTTAATTATTCGCTTTATCTGCGTTCTTAGCAATAGCCTCTACGACTTGAGTCCAGATTGGAGCTGGTAAACTATGTCCCATACCTTCAATGATTAAAAATTCCGCTCCTGGTATACATTCTGCTGTTTCTTTACCACCCTCAACTGGAACTAAAGGATCGTCACTCCCGTGAATTACAAGTGTAGGAACTTTTATTGAACCAAGTTTTGAGACTCGATTTTCAGTCCCTAAAATTGCAAACAGCTGTCGTTTCATTCCTTGCGGATAAAAGGAACGGTCATAGGCTGCTGCTGCTCGTTCACGGTATAAATCTTCTGGGTATGGAAACCCAGATCCATATAGAATGCGCCAGCCTTTTACAGATTCCTTAATGTAAGCTTCACGCTCTGTAGGTGCTGGTTTTAATAATATTTGCATAGCCTCTGGTTTAGGTTGAGGAAGATTAGGATTCCCTGTTGTACTCATTATTGAAGTTAGGCTCAGAACGCGGGTTGGATGGCGGAATGCAATTATCTGAACAATCATTCCTCCCATCGACGCACCACAAATATGAGCTTTTTCTATGTTAAGGGCATCCAAAAGACCTACCGCATCATCAGCCATATCTTCTACAGTATAAGGAGGTGATATCGTCTTGCCTCGCTGAACTGCCATAAATTCTTTCAATATATCTGGTTCACCAGCCTCTTCAAATTTTGTAGATAAACCAATATCTCGATTATCAAAACGAATTACATAAAATCCCTTATCTACAAACAACTTACATAATTCCTTGTCCCAGGAAATCATCTGAGATCCTAATCCCATTACCAAAAGTAAAGGTTTTGATGATGGATCTCCAAATGTATCATACTCTATTTCAATATTGTTAGCTTTCGCTTTCGGCATTAATATTACCTTAATTCTTATTTTTTTTGCTTCAATTTAGTTATTCTTAATAGATAATTTTTACTATTATCTTCTTTAAATTTCTTTTTATTAAGATTTTTTCCCTCTTAAAATTTTAATATTATTTGAAAAAGTGATTGTAAGTTTCTTGTTATTGAGGGTGATTTCGGGCTTTATTGGAGAATAGAAAATATTTAAAATCTAAAAAAAACATACCATTTTGTAAAAACAGATAATTAAATTGAGATTTTCTTAATTCGTCTTTGTGAGATTTAAATGGAGAAAACTTCCGATTATCTTTTCAAAATAAGTGTTGTGGGAGATTCTGGGATTGGCAAGACCGCATTCATAGAAAAATTTATACCAGAGGGTTATTTTAAAAAAGGTACAAGAGTTGCTGAAAGAATTGGTGTAAATTTTTATGAAGAAACTATAATTATTGAAACGGATAAGGGTCCAAAAAGCTGCAAAATTCGGATTTGGGATACAGGAGGGCATGAAAATTATGCGAGTATTAGACCAAAGTTCTATAGAGGTGCTCAAGGTGTGATGGTTTTTTTTGATTTAGCAAATAGAGAATCATTTTTGCACCTTAATGATTGGATTGCAGAAGTGAGAAAAAGTCTGAGGATTGACGAAAGGAGAAGGAAAAAGAAGCAACTGGGCGGGATTCCTATTTTACTAGTAGGAAATAAAAGTGAATTAGAGAATTTTAAAGTCTCTCCAATAGAATTAGATCAATTTATCCGTAAACATAATGTATATTATATTGAAACCTCCACAGTGACAAAGGAAGGAATATTTGACAGTTTTTACTCCATTACCAGCTTAATGTTAGGGGTAGATGTTCACAGTGAATATTTCTTGTCAAAAGAGATTATCTATCGTCCAAAATTATCTCCTGTGGCTTTTACTAGTTCCCTTCCTACACTATCTCCACAAGATCTAAGTGAATTAAGTCAAAAAGCTATTTTTCAGAAATTAGATATTCTTGAAAAGAAATTAGATCAATATCAAACGAAAGAAGGAAATCTTTCAAAACAAATAGAAATAAAAGAAAAAGAACTAAACTTAAAGGAACAAGAATTAAAACTAAAAAAAAAACAATTACAAGACAAAATCGCTTCAAAGAATTTAAATCACGCTAAGAAAGATGTAGTAATATTCGTAAGTTATTCAACTAAGGATGCAGAACTGTTTAAAATTAAAAAAATCGCAGAATCCTTGACCAATTATCCAAAAATTCAGACAGCTCTTTATTGGCAAGAAGATATGAAAGATAATATTATAAAGTATATGAGCGATAATCTTGAAAAATGTGATATTATGCTTTTATTTTGCTCTCCTAACGCCTTAAAGTCAAAAGCTATCGAAAAAGAATGGACTTCAGCAGATATCATGAACAAACCTATCATTCCCGTGTTTATTAAAACAGATCACATCCCTACTCTTTTAAAATCGAGGTTGGGGGTCGAATTTGATACTTTTAGCCTTGAGAAAACAATCGATGAGATTTATAACTTAATACTGAAGAAATTAGAAAAAAGGATTGTCGATATTAAAAATTTAAAAACTGATTTCTAGAATTTGATATCCTAAATAATCCAAAATTATGGATTACTATGATCGTGTGTGGAATCTCTCAAAATATCAGTAAAGGATTTATAGAAATCCTGCTTGAACCCCTATCGAAAATAATTAACTAAAAGTCACTTAAGGAC
>JBHLLM010000225.1:0-5251 GCA_048885575.1 Candidatus Hermodarchaeota archaeon | reverse complement strand
TCCCTGATTCCTTTGAGGTTTGCTTTTTCCCAACCCCACGAGATATACTCTCCATAATGAGAATCCTGAGTATACGGGATGTAGCCAAACTTTTCGAGAATATATTTAATCAAATCAACATCGTATATAGGTTCTTTTATGTTGCTAAGATATTCTGGAGCTTTTCTTCTAAGATCTGGATATGCATCTTTATCCTTATCAATATACCGTATTGAGAGAACAACACCAAAATGATTTAATCCTCCAGCTCTTATCTCAAGATTAGATAGTGGTGTGTTGAGAATCTTGGAATAATGATGTACAAAATCGGGAAATTCATGGCATAAACCTACGAAGTTTAGCGAAGGAAATTTTCGCTTGATAGCTAAACAGATTCTACTCATAGGATTCGAGTAATTAATCAGAAAAGCATTGGAACAAATATTCGCAACATCTTCACAAATTTCAAGAATCGGAGGAATTACCCGTAATGAATGAAATAATCCCCCTGGACCACCATTTTCGCCCATAACTTGTTGATTACCGTATCTACGAGGGATTTCGTAATCTTTTTCAAACCATTCAAATCGAGGAGGAACTTCTATGGAGTTAATGATGTATGTAGCATTTTTTAAAGCTTCTTTCCTATCAACTGTAGATTCTAAATCAAAATCTAACTTCTGTTGTTCGATAGCTTCTTTACAGGATTGGGTTACTAAATCCAAATTTTCTTGATTGATGTCGTGCAAACTTATTGTAGACCCCTTTAAAACATCGCTATGAATTATGCTCCCCGCTGAGCCTAAACCAAATTGTAGAGAACCAGCTCCAATTATTACTATTTTTTCCTTTTTTGTCAAACTATCAATCCTCGACTTCCTAATTGACTTATGTATTATATTTAATCAGAAAGTAAAAAATTTATGAATTTTCCAATAAGTCGTATAGCGATTTCACTGAGAAATCCTCCTTTTTAACGGTTTTATACGCAGGTTGCGATGAATACACTAAACTTAAATTCTTCAACGAAATAGTCCTCGTTTCACCAGGTTCTAAGGAGAAATAGTTATCCGACGCTAAAAAATCAAACTTTTTTGAATCTACATGAACATATAGAGCAATTTCATTTGCAGTTATATTGAGTTTATATTCTTTTTCATTAGTATCTTCACAGCGGAATTCGCTAAGTTCCCAAGATATGTTAGGATCGCTTAAGTGAAAATCTTTGGGAGCTGAAAACAACCTAAATCCGTGAATCTCTTGTTTATATTCAAAATTTTGGTATCTTAAATCAAAAAAGATAATATACTGCGATAGATTCTTGTTAGATTGATTAAGATCAGAAATTTCGGTCATTCCAAGCTTTTTTGAACAACATGGAAGAATTTCTGAATCATAGGAGCCGCTTTTTTCTACTTTTCCTTCTGATTTGTAGATTTTCCATTCAAAGTGTATTTTTTGAGAGGTACGGAGATCATTTGTGACCCAAAACTCTACAGATTTAGAATCTTCTTTAACGCTAGGAAAAACAGGGTGGTAAAACCTTTTAGCATAATAATGTAACGCTTTCCAACGATTATAATAATCTAACGATGACCAACTAGCTACTGGCCAGCAATCGTTCAATTGCCAGTAAAGTGCACCCATACAATGGTAATCATTTCGATTTCGGCGCCAATGTTCGACTCCATATTCAATGGCCTCTGCTTGCGTTATCTGTGATAAAACTACTTGATTTTCAAACTCTTGAGGGATAATAAATCGCTTTTTCATATATTTTTTTAGTTTTCTGTTCCCGGCCGTGTTTTTTTTATGATTTTCCATAATTGGCGAGAAGAAATCAAATTGCTCTATAGGACAAAATTCCTCGATAGTTTTTACGGAAGGTAAGGATTCATAGCCGAACTCTGACATAAAACGCGAATCAAACTCACGATACGCTTTAAATGGTTTATTTCTGTGCCAAACATCCCAAAAGTGCGAATCACCTGTATTTGGTAAATTAGAATCATGTTTACCAAAAGTTTTCCCTACAAAGCCGTTAGAAGGAGAGCTAGGCCAATATTGATGATTAGGATCATATTTTTCTAGTAATTTGGGTAGTAAATTTTCGAATATTTTTAAATATCCTATTATGAACTCGTTTGTGATGTCTAAATCAGTAATTTCAGACCTTATTAACTGGTATTTCCACAACCATTCTACCTCATTATTTCCACACCATAACGCTAAGCTTGGATGATTTCGTAATCTCTTAATATTTTGAATAGCTTCTTTCCTTATATTTTGCATAAACTCTTCATCGTAGGGATAAAGCGCACACGCAAATGGGAAATCTTGCCAGACTAAGATACCTAACTCATCACATAAATCGTAAAATATATTATCCTCATAGACTCCACCCCCCCAAACGCGGAGCATATTCATGTTGGCCATTTTAGCATTAAATAAATTCGATTGATAGAGACTTCTCCTTTTCCCTCTGGGAATAAAGCTATCTATTGGAATCCAATTAGCCCCTTTTGCAAATATAGGAACACCATTTAACCTAAAGAAATAGGATTCCCCCCATTCATCAGTATTCTGTATTAAACAAATCTCTCTTATCCCAATCTTCTGTTTGAATACATCTAATATGTCATGGTTATTAATTACAATTGTTAGTTCATAAAGATTCGGCGTACCTAGATCGTGAGTCCACCAAAGATATGGATATTCAATACTAAAATCGACTTTAGGAGTTAAGCTATCGATTGAAATTTCTGAGGTAAGAATTTTACCATCAGGAGCTTTCAATTCCACAACTAATTTGTATTGATCGAGTTCACTGAGTGATATGTTAGACTCTAAAATGAGTTTAAAAGATAAATCTGCTGACATAACCCCCAAGTCAGTGATCTCTCCTAAATCAGTTATTCCATCAACATTCTTATTATAGTGTAATTTTTGGATTATGTAAACAGAATCGATTTTAAGGCTATCGTAACCAATTAGTTCGACTGGTTGCCATATCCCTATATCAGGTAGTTTAGGACCCCAATCCCAACCAAAAGAATACTGGGCTTTACGAAGATATGGTATTCCTGGAATGGCGGCTTCCCCCGTGTTTAAGTTTATACCCCTCTTTTCTTTCTCTTCCTGTGCTTTTTTCACAGGACTTTTGAATTTCACAGTTATTCTATTTCCTTTACTCTTTAATTTTTCTTTTACCTGAAAATCGTATCGAGTAAACATATTATCTGTAATTCCAAGTATAGCACCGTTCAAAATAACTTCGGATATAGTATCTAGTCCATAGAAGCGAAGTAGTATGTGTTTATGTTCTAAGAAGCTTGGTTCCAAGTCAAATCCCATTTCATAATCCCAGTCTGATTCGTAAACCCAACTCACCTCGTGTTCTTTTAATCCATAGAAAGGATCTTCTATTAGATCGTTATCGAGCAGCGCTTCAAACACAGACCCTGGTACTTCTACCGAAATCTCAATTGATTTTTCTTTATTTAATAGATACCAATTAGTATTTAGAGGAAAATGTTCTACTTTTTCTTTAATTTGAACCATCTTTTTTCTATTTTTTTAAATAATATATTTAAATTTTTTATCTTCTATAATCCAAGCTCCTAGAAACTTATCTTTTTTTTTAGTACCCCATATATTTTCAATATTATTAATACCTTCATGTAAATCATCGAGTAACTCTTGTCCTATTGCAAATTCTTCGTGTGAAGGGTATATCTCTTGAACTATGCCAGCTTCACACATTTCCTTCAACCTTGATATACTTTTTAAAATAATATGAAATTCTTTTTTTCTTGGCAGATACATCGTACCATAATGAGCTGTATCTCCAGTGAATAATTCATTCTTGGTACTTAAAAGGGATATTGACCCTATCGAATGACCTGGAGTGTGAATCACTTCTATTGAGATGTTTCCTAAATCAAATCTATCTCCATCTTTCAATGGCTCTACATTAATAGAAGGCTGGTATACAAATCCTATTGTAGAGTACCTTTTTACAATTTTTTTAGGTGAATCTTTTAGCATTGAAATGTCAAAGGGCAATGAGGCAATTCTCACTTCATTTTCGTGAATATATACCTTTTCAAATTCATCGTTTGATCCTCTATGGTCGAAATGCGAGTGAGTATTAATTACAATAAGCTCTCGATTTTCGATTATGGTGTCAATAACAGGTTTAATTGGGAATAGACCACTTCCAGTGTCAATCAGCAAGGCTTTGTCAGAGCCAAGAATGAGATAAATGTTGGTATAAGTTGTAAGAAAACGAGGATCGATCTTGTCAAGGCGCTCCCGAATAACATACAAATGATCTTTCCGTTTTATAACTTCATACCAGTCATTATCTTTAGGCATAAATCCAATAATTAGAAAATTAATTTAAAATTTATTAATTAAGCACATTTTCATAATGCAACAAGCTTTTAAGAATTTGGAAAAGATTTGATATTATGAGAAGACTTACATTACCTAATGGAGAAATCATTTCATACATAGATAAATTAACTGCACTTGATATCTATGATGAGATCTATGTTAAAAACGAATATCTGCGTCACGATATTCAACTAAGTGATAATGATGTTGTTTTTGATATCGGAGCAAATATCGGTTTATTTTCTCGTTATATAGCAACGCAAGCGAAAAATTTACAAATTTTTACTTTTGAACCTGTATCCGTAATATTTGATGTTTTAGAGGAAAATGTAAAGAATTTGCCAGTCAAAATCAAAAATTATAATGTTGGGCTAGCTGAAAGAGAGGAAATTACGGAAATTCATTACTACCCAAAAGTTAGCGCCGATTCTGCTATTGTTGAATTCGATTGGGATTTGAAAGTGAATCAATTTCTTCAAAATTACAAGCAATTTGTTGTCGACTTTATACCGGGGGCAAAATTTGTACCAAAATTTATGCGAAAGAGTGTCATCAAGAGGGGATTGAAATGTATGTATAAATCTGAATTGTTACCATGTAAACTGCGAACCATCTCTGATATAATTCAAGAAAATAATGTTGAAATCATAAATCTAATGAAAATCGATGCTGAGAACTACGAATTTCAAGTACTTGCAGGAATTGAACAACAAGATTGGGATAAAATCCAACAACTATCTATGGAAGTTCACGAACATATTGAAGGTGGAAAAAATCTTCTTGACAAATTAGCGGACATGTTAGAAGAAAAAGGGTTTCATGTCGTTAAAGAAAAAGATAGTCGATTTTCCCTTATGGGTGTTTATATGCTTTA
>JBHLLM010000224.1:0-5258 GCA_048885575.1 Candidatus Hermodarchaeota archaeon | reverse complement strand
AGCGTAGGAGTTAATAAAGATACAATTGCTCCTACTATTACTATTACAGAACCTAATGATTACGATCAGTTTGGGACTGCACCTCCAAATATTACTATAAATATTAATGACCCTAATTTGGATGTCAGCTGGTATCAATTAGACAACGGAACAGTTATTACTAATAATTACACATGGACTGGATTTATCGCCCAGAGTGTATGGGACCAAGTTGGTAATGGGACTGTAAGGATTAAGTTTTATGCTAATGATACGCTAGGTAATGAAGAATCTGCAGAAGTTATAGTCTATAAGGATATCTTCTTTCCTACAATAACGATTAATACCCCTACTTTAGACGACATATATAATGCTACAGCGCCTAGTTTTATTGTTAGCGTTAGCGGAAATAATTTAGATGCAAGATGGTATACCTTAGATAACGGAGCAGTTAATTATACATTTACCGGATTAACTGGGACTATAGCTCAATTGGCATGGGGCGCCCAAGGGGATGGTACCGTAACGATTAAATTCTACATAAATAATACTTTAGGAGTTATTGGATTTGATGAGGTATCAATCATAAAGGATACAATTGCACCATCAATTACAATTAATTTACCATCGAATAATACCTATTGTGGAATAGCACCATTTATCAATATATTAGCAATTGATGCAAATCTTGATTTGATTTGGTATAAAATTAATACAAGTAATATATTATTAGGAAATAATGTAAATCAACAGCTTGATGCGTCAATTTGGAGTAGTTTACCCGAAGGAGAATTTTATGTCTATATTTATGCAAATGATAGTGTTAGTCATTTGAGTGATCCTGTGATGTTACTCTTATATAAAGACACAATTGCTCCCACAGCGCCTTTATTGATAAGTTTTCCTCAAGGAGAAGTCAGTGGTAATCTAATATTTGATTGGCAAGATGGCTCTGATCCTTCAGGGATATCAAAATATCGATTGATTATAGATAGTGAAGCGGATCCTTTTATTACACCGGGATTCGTGTTTGAAGTTAATGTAACAGGCAGTTATTATGAATATACGGGATCTCTTCAACCAGGAACTTATTATTTCTTTTTATATCAAATTGATGGGGCAGGTCATCAAAGTTCTGCTTCAACTGGTACTTTTTCTATAAGATCGAGTTCTCAACCTTCTCAACCGTCAGAATTTCCCTTTTGGATTATCATAGTAATAATAGGAGTAGCTGTTGGTGCGGTTGTAGGATTTGTAGTACTAAAGAAATCAAAAAGTAAAAAAGTATTACCCCCTCAAATCTCGCAAAAGCTGCCAGTAACTAAACCTAAGTTAGAAATTCATGAAGAGTTAAATCTTCTGGATTATGAAGTACTCAAAGGTAAGAATCGAGGAGAATTAGATGCTAGAGAAGAAAAATTACTCGTCTACATTAAATATTTAGAAGAAAATAAAAATTATACTAAAGCAGCAGAATTCGTAGGAGAATTAATCATAATTGAAGAGATTCTTGCCAATCCTACTAAAGCTAAATCATACCGTCAAAAACAAATCGATATTGCAATAAAAGGTCTTGACTATTTAAAAGATCAATATGAAATTGAGTCTAAAAATAGTGCAATATCAGGAGATTATTCAAAAGCACTTGAATTATACAAAGAAAGTAAGTTAATATCTGATAATCTTCAAATGTATGTTAAAAGTCAAGAATCTGCTAGTACTGAAAAAGATGTAATTCAGGAAACAACGGAATCAAAAATGTTAATGGAAGAGGTAGAAATCGTTATTTCCTGCATTAATGACTTATTAACCAAATATTTTGACGAAATTGGCATCAAATATTACTCCAATCCTAAAATATATGAAAAAGTTCAAAACCAGATCCATGGCTTAATCCTTACTACTAATAAATTATTGATTGCAGATATTGATCCTTCAATCAGAGACACAATTAAGTCAATTCAAATCATTTACACTGAGGATGTATCTAATGAAAATATTATCAGTTTATGTAAAACTTTCCAGAATCAATATGTTGTTTTAATCATTGTAGGTATTAAATGGTCTAAGAATATTGAAGGACAAACAATTGAAGTCATTCATGAGGATGGAATTAAGTATAAAGAAAATATTAAAATTATTCATTACGAGTTATTTTCCACATTAATTGGATTAAAAGACGATTATAAAAAAGCATTCAATGAAATTATTGATTTGTGCAATAACTCAGAATTTGATATCTTGCTAGAGACTCATGAATCAAGTGAAATTTTTGTTCACAATACTGATGAATTACTCTATGATCTCAAAGAAGAAGGTTTAATTAAGCGTAAGTTAAAGGAATATTTTCATAAATAAGTTTGATTATAAATAGAGATAAATTTATTACTAAATCTATTTTTTTTAAAGATTCCTGATGGTATTGAACATAATATTTAACTGTTCAAATAATTCTAATCGAAATTCAGATTTTATATTAAATATAAAATAAGAAATTTGTTTTTCTTCTAATTTTGAATAAAAATTGAATTCACTCATCATCTTTGACCAATTTGCGTTTTCCTTAGTGATTATACCAATTGAGATAACTGAATTATCTTTGAGTGTTTCAATGAGTTTAGAAATAATACTATTCCATTGAGGATCAATATCCTCTCTATTCTTAGCATCAAAAATAATAAAAACTCCATCAGAATCAGAAACTTTGATGGAATCGAAATTATAGCTTTCCAGGATTAACCCATTTGAAAATTTATAAATTTCTCTATTTTTCTTATCCTTTTTTGATAATAAAACTAATTCTTTTATTTCCTTTAAAAGCATTATGCCTGAATTATTTACATAATCTTCTGAGATAAATGCAATTGAAAGGGTGTTTTTGTTTTTCAGGATTAAATTAATTTCTTTCAAAATCATATCCTTATAATTATTTTCTTCAAATATTTTACTTAACATAATATAATGATAAGCTACAATCCCAAAAGCTTCTTCTATATTCTCTCCAGTTAAAGCACTAGTTTCGATATATGAAATCTTACTATTTTGTTCTTCAGATAACATTTCTGCTAAGGTAATTGCTTCGTCATACTCAACTTGTCTTTGCTGCTCTAAATCTTGTTTATTTCCAACAATTACAACTGATAACTTATTTTCACAAAATTCGTTTAGTTCATTAAACCATTCTACTATATTATAATAAGAATCCTTATTTGTAATATCAAAAACAATAAAAGCAGCCTGTGCGCCTTTATAATAAACCCTCCGATATCTTTTAAAATATTTTTGAGCTCCAATATCCCAAAGAAATAAACTAATTTCATTTCCAAAAAATTCAAAATTGTGATTTAACACATTCAGTCCTATTGTAGTTCGATAACCTGTTAAGAATCTCCCTTCTACAAACCGGCGTAGTATTGAAGTTTTCCCAACTTCGTGGTCACCTATAATAATAAATTTAAATCTGTACATCCCCCCTGATTCTAATCCAATTTGATAAAATTGGCTCTCACTATCATAATACCCTTCAGTTTTATATTCAAAGTTAGGTATTGATAATTCAATCAAATCACCTTCTAATGCTGATAGTATCTGAGCCACTTTTTCAGCAAGAAAGTATGCATATGGAGCTATTTTATCAATCGAACCAAGATTCTCAATAACTAAGCTTAGAATTATATCTTGAGTTATAGAAATAAATAATATTCGATTTTGTTCTGTATCAAAATTAGCGGTTCCAAATTTTTTATAGGAAAATTCATTACGAAATCTCTCTATAACAGGATTAACAATCGCAGTCATAATCGAAACTAACTCTAAATCTACATCTTTTCTTCGTTCGCCGGAAATTATTAAACCATCCTGATCAGAGACTATAATGGCTTCTACTTCCTTATTTATCTTTAAAAAGTTCTTAAAAATTTCGGTTAATAACTTATTCTTATCAATTGACAATGAATTTACCCCGAAAGAGAGGGATTACTAATACAAAAAAAATAAATTATGGTTTAATTGATTATCTGATATTATAATAACCAAAGCATTATATAAATGTGATTAAATCTTTGAATTTCTTTTACATTTTTTAGCCTAATGAGAATCTCTTCCTTACTTTTTACCAATTTATTGTCGATTTTTAGATAGAACAATGATCAAGAGATGTAATGTCATCCATTAAATTTGAACTCTTGAAAGAATGATTATCACTAAAAGTTAATAGATGAGATGAAGGTCATAATTGTATTTTATTTAGCTCCTTATTAGAAATATGATTCAACGATGTACTTTAAATGAACTACACATCATTTTTTTTAAAGCGAATAGGGTTTGGCTCTTAATTTTTTTTTGTTGCCGTATGGACCCGCTTGTCGTCTCCAACCCAAATTGACAACAAAATTATAGAGAAAATTTGGTATGAACTTTTTTGAGAAAAGATCGATCGCTTCTTGAGGGATTTCTTTACCATCCACCATGGCCTGAGCTGTAATATTTAATCCTTTTACAACATTTCTCACCATACCTCCTCTCTCTAGTAGTGGAATTCCGCCAATTGAGCCTCCTTGACCAAGCGCAAGTCCACCTTTCCATATAAAGCCACAATCTTCGGCAAAAATTTTACAAATGTGAAGTGCTGTCGTATTTTGGAAACCTTCAGGGAATCCATTGTTAGATATCGCAATAAAATCTTTAGATTTTTTTGTTCCTGACCGGTCTATTTCTTCTTTAACAAGTTCCATTGCTTTAATAACGGGAGCTGGTAAACTATCAACATATAAAGGAAATGTTAGAATTATTAAATCTGTTCTATCGATCATTTCAAAAAGATTTTGTATTTTCTCTTCTCGATTTACAAGCCTATGGATAAAACCTTTCTCAGTTTTCATCCCAAATTCTTCTAATTTTGAGATTAAATAGTTTCCAAGAGATGCAGAGGTACTATCTTCTCCTTTTGGGCTACCGACTAATAAGAGTGCATTTTTAACTGTGCTCATATCTTTCCCTCCACCTTTTCTAATATATTGGTAAATTGATTAATAAAATCATCTTTGTTTAGATTTTTAGAATATATTATAGCTTCGTGAACAGGCGCGCCCATATTAAGCGAATTACGATATACTAATTCTTTAAATGTAGATTCTTTTTCTCTATTTGGTTTTTCTAACGCTCCAACAGCAATGATGGAACTTCTATTTTCATAACGATAATTATGATGAGTTTCTCCACTTCTTTTAGTAAAGAAAGGTAATATGTCTGGAATAAACCGATCCATTACCTTTTTTAAT
>JBHLLM010000223.1:0-5273 GCA_048885575.1 Candidatus Hermodarchaeota archaeon | reverse complement strand
GATGTGGCATTTCTAAAAATGGATTGTCAACCCTTTTCTCATCCTCAGTAATAACCATAGTAAAACCATCACCTAATTGTTGTCCCCAAGCATCATAAATAGGCTTTCCTTCTGTAACCGATGTAAAGACATCTTTATGCTTTAACGCAAATCTCTTTGAACAGTCATAAAATTTCTTTTCCTCCTCATTAGTCTTAAATCCCATTGGTCTTGCACTTCTGATCGGAGATATGTAAGCAAAGTGACCATAATATCTTTTACGCTCCTTTCTAAGACCAAAATCTTCTGTTCTTATGGTTACTGTCGATAATGGATCCCATCTCTTAATTGGAACATCATATGAAGTTTTATCTTTAAAATTCTCTTTATTGATGATTCCCCATTCCATAAAATCGGGAAAGATTTTTTTACTCAAAAAACTATTACACACTCTAATTTGCGATATTATTTTAATAGAAAATACCATTATTAAATATTTAACTTAAACATTCAAACAATAATACTAATTTTATGCAGTTTAGTTATCCTTAAAGGATCATTTATTTAAAATAAAAATTTTTTTAGGATAATTACTAAAAATAAAAATTTGTTCAATCTTACAAAAATGTCGTAAGGTTAAAAATTTTGTGCTTTTTCGTAAAAAAAGAAAGAAAAAAAGAAAAAAGAATAAAAAACTCGGTATTACTACTAATATAATTACAAAATATCTCTGAATGTTTTTATAAAAGTCCTTAGTATTCTAACCTCTTTAAAATTTTGTAAGTTTTAAATTCTCGAACGGGTTCGGAGTTCTCATTTACCCCTTCAATTGGGACTCTAACAAAATTTTCATCGTCAAAATCTTCTATTTCTACTTCATTATATTTTGCCATATTATTAGCTAACTTAAGTTCTTTTATAAGGAAATCTCGGACCGCACATCTTATTAATTCTGATCGACTGGGGTACAATCCTTCTTGCCCTATTAGTTTATTTATTGCATCTATATAACTTTCAGGTACATTTACGGTAACTATCTTCATCCAATCGCCTTAACCATATTTTTTTCTGAATAATCTATATATATTTATTTATACCAAAATAATATATAAACATTGTTTTTTAGTGGGTTAATATATTTTGATAAATTAATTTTTACCCAAAATCTTAATGAGGGAAAATTTATTTCTTATTCTTCATTTGAGGTATAAAAATGGACATAAATAAATGAAACTTGTTTTTAACGATATTCATGAAAATATTTTTGAAAATTTTTTAAAGTAGGTAAAATTTTTTTATAAAAATTAATAGTTCTTATTTACAAAAAATGTCGGACATTTAAATTTGGAAAAAAAAATTATATGTCCTTTTTTTCATGAGAAAATTCTGAAATAAGCAAATAATGTAAGAATATAAAGAAGTGTTTTAATTGAGAGAGATTCAGAACGTATTTCACAAAGAACGTTCAATATTACAATTAATATGATAAAAAGCCTTAAGTCATATCCAATCTTGTATTCTTGTTTAGTAGAAACAATTTGTTTCTATTTTAGATAACATTTTAGCATATTTATCTCTTAAATAACTAATAACTTAATATCCTTGTTCAAGATCAACAATATTAATTAGGTTTCCAGCTCCGTTAGCTATACGAGTAATATTTTCCACTACTTCATTCCATCTTAACAGATCATTGAAAGGAGAGTATCCTCTATGTGGTGATAAAATAATGTTATCAAGTGTATGGAAAGGAAAGTTATATGGCCATTTTAAACCATTATTATCAGGGGAAGGGTGATAATCATACCAAACATCTATAGCAGCCCCCATAATTATTCTATTTTTTAAAGCATTGTAAAGATCTTCTTGTTTTATAATTTCCCCTCTAGCTACATTCACAATTATTCCTTTTGATCCTAACAAACTAATTTCCTGGGCTTTTATTAAGCCTAATGTTAACGAAGTAACTGGAATAGCTATTATTAAAACATCGATTTCTTCTAGAAAATCGTAAAATTGGTTGAAATTATATTTTTTAGCTGGAGTTGGCAATTCTTTTGTTTGTTTATTCCAATTATTTCTCAGGATATGAAAATTTAAATCAAACCCAGATAGAAATTGATGGACTTTTTGATTAATTGCACCATAACCTAAAAGACCTATTTCTCGAGAGCGCAATGGAATTGATATTGCATTTTCATCTCCAGTACGCCATCTTCCTTCCTTCATCCACTGGTGATGTGGAAGTATTTTATTCATAAGAGCTAAAAGTAAAGCGACAACATGTTGAGCTACAAAATAAGAATTTCCGTGTCCATTAATGAGTAAAACTTTTCGTTCTTTATTTAATTCTGTAAATAACTCTAAAAGATGATTAATACCAGCACCAGGATTAATAAATATCTTTAGTTTAGTTGCTCTGTCTAAAATTTTTTTAGAGGGTCTCCATCCAATTAAAATTTCAGCGTTAGGAACTAATTTCAACAAAGATTCTTCAGATGTATCTTCTGGAAATATTATTTTAACATTTGAAAGGTTTTTAAGGTTTTCCGTCAAGTAATTTTGGACATCTTTTGAAATTGTAGAAATAAAGCATACTGTGATATCACTTCTGCTCATTTTAGCTTCACAATTGTTTAAAATTTATTACTACTAATAACTACTAGTGAAATGACTATGTTTTAAATAAATTTTTATATTCAATTAGTTGCTATATTTATAAAAAGAATTTAATCGATTGAGTAAGGTTTAGAAGTTGTCTGAAGTTAAACTGTTTGAAATCTTTATAAGTAGTCTTAATTTTAATGTAAGTGAGTATTTAGTTGAAGATCTTACAGAATTTCAAAAAGATATAATTAATGATGCTACATTTATTATAAAGGACAATATTGTAGGGGAAATACGATCTTTTGGAGGTTCAGTGAAGAAAAATGAGGAAAAATTCAAGGAATTTATGAAACAAGCTGAAACCGAGCTTGAAAAAGATAAATATAAAGAAATAAAAAAAAAATTAAAAGAATATCTTAAAAAACTATCAGAATTAATAATTAAAACTTGTGTCGCAATTATTCCCGTAAAAGAAATGCCATGGGTTGATTTAGTCTTCCAGACTATTCCGAGGATAGTATTTAGTGATAAAGTACACCTTTTGGACTACTCAATTGCTTATTACGGAGAAATTAATTGTTATATTGGCAGAACTACATTATATGGAAATATTAAAGATCAAGAACCCTTATTCGCACCTTTTACAGGAAATTTAGATCTAGGGGAATACAAATTAGATGCAACTCAAAAAGAACCAAAATCTCATATATTTCCGTATATTAGTGCTCTCATAAATTCCTTAGATTCAGCAATAACTAAAAATCAATTAGCTAAATATCATGAAGAATTTCAAAGACATGGAGACCCAATCTGCGATTTTTTGATGAAGGATGATGATTTGATTAATTCTATGAAAAAAATCACGACTGCTTTAGAATCTGAGAGAACTAAATCCGATATTGCTGTGTGTAGTATTATAGTGCCCTTACCATCTGATAAGAGAAGTATCGTTTTAATCACAGATGAAAGTCAACAAGATTCTCGATATGAAAACTGTTTTGAAGCTTTATTAAAATTATCTGCTTCATGTTGTCAACTCCCGTCACAGGAACAACAAACAACATCACAGAGTTCACCGGTTTCAGGGTCAACTGGAAGCGAGATCAGAACTCCCGGAGGACAGGAATTGAAAGCTTGGACTCCAGAAGAACTCGCTAACGAAGCTCAAAAAAGATTGGCAACACAACCAGATCTTCCAACTTGGAGTGAAGAGGATTTAGTTAAATTCGCAGAAGAGCGTGGTTCAGGTATACCCGATGGAATGGAAGTTTGGAAAGAAGAAGAATTACAAGAATTAGCAGAAAAAAGAAGAAGAGGAGGATTAAATATTCCTGAATGGCAACCTGATCAAGATATGTCAGAATGTTCTGGTTGTGGATACAGTTTGAGACCCGGGTGGACAAAATGTCCCGTATGTGACACTCCTGTTGGAGAAAAACCTTCTAAAGAAGAGAAGGAAGAGCCAAGAGAACTCCCTGAAGAAGATCAAGATGAGATCTCAGAAGAAGGAGTTGATAGAGAAGAAGATAGTATTCCTTAATGCTTTTTTTTAAAATTCTTAATTTAACATCTTTTATTATCTATCTGTTTAGTTATTAATGACTAAATAGTATAAAGTTTATATTAGAGGTGATTCGTCCAATTCCAAACTTTTTTTAAGCATTTTTTATTTACATCCTTAAGGGTATAAATGATTAGGAGTATTCTGTGTTACTAAAAATATTTTTGTTTAAACGTAAAAATTCTCATGATTTGAATAATCTTGATATCTATAGTTATCCCGAAGATATAGATAAAAAACAAAATCATGAAATTGTTCTAAAAATCATTCATGGTCATGATCATGGATCCCTAATAAAGCTACGTGGTGAAACTACTGAGTGTTCAAAGAATTCAAATGAAAAAATGAAAAACGCTAATCCTTTCGTAATTAGTAGCCCTATTTCGCAAGTTATTGGAGACCAAAACATATTTACTATATGCGTTAATTCTGAAATGCTTATCGGATTAATATTTGAAAAAGACGATAATCCATTCGATTATAAAGAAATTTTTGAAGATTTAACGAATGAATTACTTAATACAGAGAAATGTTGCTCTTTTAAAGATGAGATGGAGATTGAGAACTTCCTAATAACCATTTTTATTGATATCAAAAGATTCGGAGACGAAACCCTTGAAGAAGCTCTAGAAGTTTCTTTTCAACCCTCAGGATTTTTTACAAAAGTTTTTTTATTTGGAATTGACGATGTCGGAAAGACATCTTTTACTAGAAGGCTTAAAACTGGCCAATATAAAGATAACTTTTTTACACCAAATAAGAAATTTAATATTGAATACATCCAAAGGGAAGACAGTCTTTTGTCAATATGGGACAGTCCAGGACAGAGTTCATTTAGAGAACGATGGTTATTAGGACTTCAAGATTCGAATATAATTATATATATGATTGATGTTGCCAATCAATTACGGTTTGAAGAATCAAAGAGCGAATTTTGGAAAATAATTAATCAGAATGAAGTCAAAGATGTCCCACTTCTAATTTTAGGAAATAAAATAGATCTAATTAACCACAGCAATCATCAAAATTACGAAATTCTTGAAAGAACAAAGAAGGAAATAATCCAATTTTTTGAATTTGATAAATTAGAAAACAGTAATTGGGAATTCATATTTACTTCAGTTAA
>JBHLLM010000222.1:0-5296 GCA_048885575.1 Candidatus Hermodarchaeota archaeon | reverse complement strand
AATACTCTCATTGGGATTGTGAACGAAAATTTAGAATTCTTATCAATAGGAGAAGAAGGAGAAGTTGTCATATCTGGACCCCAAGTGATGGTGGGTTACCACAATAGACCTGAAGAAAACAAACATGTGTTCTTTGAAGCGGGAGGTTATAAATGGTTGCGTACTGGCGATTACGGTCGATTGGATAACGAATATTACTTGTTTTTATTAGATCGGATCAAAGATCTAATAAAATATAAAGGGCATAGTGTATATCCGAGGGAAATTGAAGAAGTTTTATACGAACATCCCGCAATACACGAATGTGCGGTGATTGGGGTACCGGATCCTATGAAAGGTGAGAATATAAAGGCTTTCGTGCTGTTAAAAACGGAGAGCAAGGGAAAAGTAAGTGAACAAGACATTATCGATTTTGCTAAAGATAACTTAGCGGCTTACAAATATCCTAGAGAAGTAGAGTTTGTCCGAAGCCTGCCAAAAAGCGGCGTGGGAAAAATTTTGAGAAGATCTTTAAGAGAAAAGGAAATTAAGCGAAAAGGCAAGAAGAATTAGAATATTACAACAATATAGTGTGAAAGCTTTAATATTTTTTTAATTTTAATATATTTCTAATCAGAGAAGGCTGGAGTTTTACGAATATTCCAACATCTTTTGAATAGGTTTTAAGGCTTTCTTAGCAATTTTCGGAGGTACTTTTACTTCAAACATAGGATCATCTAGATGATCGAGTACATATCTCATTAGTTCTATTGTGTTCTTTTTCATATTATAACATAAAAGTTTTTTACTTATAAGATGAAAATTCTTATTTGGGAAGTCTTGCGCCATTCTTTCCATTAATCCTTTTTCTGTTCCAATACAAAAATCATTCTCCGAATTTTTACTATTCTTTACTCGATTATACATTTGCGCTGTAGACCCAACGAAGTCTGCTAATTCTCTGACTTCTCTTATACACTCGGGGTGAACTAAGACTTGAGCATTATGATAAAAATTTCTGATTTTCTTCATATCTTCAATAGTTAATTGAGAATGGACATAACAATTTCCCTCTTCGGGCATTTTAATGCATTTAATTCCAGATTTTTGTTCTGCGTAATCTGCCAAATTAGCGTCTGGTCCAAACAAGACTGCCTCAGTATTCTTAATTTTAGATATTTCTTTTACGATTTTAGCTGCATTAGAAGAAGTACAACATATATCTGATTCTGCTTTTACATTAGCAGTTGAATTAACATATACTACTACGGGTAAATTGGGATTTTTTACTCTGAAGGCTCTAACTTTCTCTGCGGTTAAATATGCAGCCATTGGACAACAAGATTCAGGATTAGGGATTAAAACCCGTTTATCTTGATTTAAAATGGAGGCAGTCTCAGCCATAAAGTCTACACCCGCAAAAATGATATATTCTGAATTTACTTCTCTCGCGAGTCTAGACAAGCCTAATGAATCGCCTAAGTGATCCGCTACTTCTTGTATTTCTATTGGTTGATAGTAGTGAGCTAATATCGTTACTTCCTTCTCTTTTTTCAGCGTAAGAATTTCTTCTTGAATTTGTTTAACTGACATTTTCTTCTAAGTTTTTGTGAAATTCTTAAATAATCAAAATTATTTAATATTTAATATAATTTAATTGAATTTATAATAATTTTAAGGTAAAAATCGATGAGTGAACATTTTTCTTTTATTTATCGCGAAGAATTTTGGTACATAAGTTCGTTCCTAAATAGTGAGAAAATAAGCGGAGAAGAAACCGCGAAGAAGATTGAAGATTTTATTAAAAACAAGTTTCAAAATTTAACTCCAGATGACTTTTATCGTCAAGATCTTAAAGATAGCATTATTGACATGGTCCAAAATATATCTATTAAGTGTAGCTGGGTTCCTTATCTTGAAAGTTTTCCTTATAGAGACGAAAATACAGATCGAGCGTTTAATACTCTAGGTTATTTCCAATTTAAGGTTGAATATTATCCCGATCAGCCATTAAAGAAAGAAAAATTAGAACCCATGTTAATTCAACAAATCCCTTATCTCCTCTTAGACGATCTAAAAGAGTTTTTTAAAGGTAGCTCATATTCAGGAATTTTAATCGATACTGAAAGCCCAGTTTATGTGTTCCTTACTTCGAATAATACAAAACCCAGCGTTATTGAATGGACTCAAGAAAATATCGAAAAATTTAAAAAATTAATAGGTGATTGGACAGAAATTTATTCTGGGCAATGGGAAGACTATTCTGAAGCATTATATAATAAACGGATTGAAAATAATTTGTCAAATCGAATGTCGGAGCTACATTTCATCCGAAGAAACTCAGGTTTTGTATATATGGTTGAGGAAAGTTACGATAAGTTTTTCGAATCTTATATGATAAAATATGTACTAGATCCTACGCCGAAAATGCGAGCCGTATTGTTTGCTTTGCGATCCATTAACGAGTCATTAGATTTACTTTTTTTAAAAACACAATCAGAGATGTTCCAAGACTTAAAGTCTATTGAAATGAAAATTAAAAATTTGAGATTACTAAGAGGATTAATTCAAACCAACCTCAGCAAGATTTATAATGAACTTGATTACAACAGACGACAACACTATACAAGAATTTTGAAACATCTTTTAAATGAATTTGAAATAGAAAGTGTAGTAAAACGCATAAATCTAAAATTCACCACTATTTACGACGCGATGCAAGACTTATACCATAAGAAAAGTGAAGAGAATCAGCAAAAAACGGAAAGGGGCTTAAATTTATTGAATCTACTTTTTGGAGCAGGAGTTTTAGCTGATTTAGCGGGTGTTATTATGCTTACTCTTAACTTGCAAGAAGGTTCGCTCTTTACATCATTATTAAATGGTTCAATTGGGATTATAATAACAGGGATATTAGCTATAACCATATGTTACTATATTTACATGCGAATACAGCTTAGGAAACCTATTGTAGGTTTGACTGTTGATGCCATAATTGAAGATCAGAAAGGAAATGTAGTTTTAATAAAGCGAAAATATCCACCATTCCAGAATTACTATGCTTTACCTGGTGGCTTTATAAAAGAGGGAGAAAAGCCAGTTGAGGCATTGATTAGAGAAGTTAAAGAAGAGACTAATCTAGACATAAAGATTGAATCCAAAATAGGTGTTTACACTAAAGAAGGACGAGATCCAAGAGGAAGTGTCCACACAACAGCATACAAATGCCGAATAATTGGAGATCTTTCGAACTTAAGAGGTGGTGACGATTCAAAAACTGCTGAATTAATTCCAATAGACAAGCTTAATAAAATAGAGCTTGCTTTTGATCATAGAAAGATTCTCAACGATGCTATCATTATAAAGTAAATCTTTTTTCTTTTCTTTTTAATACATAAACCTTATTATTATTTCCTTAATTTTTCATCTTCAAAATACAGTGTGTTTGTGAAGAAATCATGCCACTTATCATGCCTAGCCCAAGAACTGGAAAAGTGCCCCACATCCATGAATCAGTATATATAGCGCCGACCGCAGTTATTATTGGAGATGTTACCATTGGCGAAGGAAGTAATATATGGTTCGGAGCTGTCTTAAGAGGAGATTGGGGCACAATTATTATAGGAAGAAACACCAGTATTCAAGAGAATGTCACTATTCACAACCAAGTAGGATCTACAGTGAATATAGGTGATGATTGCATTATCGGACACCACGCTATGATACATGGACCATGCATTATTGGAAATGGGTGTTTGGTTGGAATTGGAGCTAATGTGTTACATATGTCTAAAATGGGGGAAGGAGCGGTTATAGGTGCTGGTGCTGTTTTACTTGGGAAAGAGATACCACAAAGAACCTTAGCCGCCGGTGTCCCTGCAGCGATAAAGAAGGAACTAGCTCAAAAAGGTAAAATGGAAGGAGCAAAAACTTCTGGTGAATACGCCAAAAACGGTAGCATGTTTAAAGAGTTTTTTTTAAAGAATCCTGAATATTCAAATCTTTAATTCTTTCCTTTTTTTTATTTACAGGTTTCAAAACTAACTAGTTCTAAATCTTATCTTGAAATTAAAGATTAATTTTAAAAGGTTTATATATCAAAAAGTCCTAACAATTAACAACAAAAAAGTAAAAAAAATATAAAAAAATTATGTGATTTATTTGAATTTTATAAAAACTTTTTTAATAACGCTGGTTATCTATATAGGATTAAATGCTGTTTTCCTTGTCGCCTCAATTTTTTTATCTCCCGGATATCCACTGGATGATATCTTTCTTGTTGTTTCTTCTCTGTTTTCGCCAATTATTCGCACTCCACAGTATATCTTTATGAGTTTCGTTTTTCTACCAATGGCACCCGATTTGCTTATCGGAATATTATCCATCCTTGCTATAATTGTTCCTCCCTTAGTAGCAGTGATTGTTGGTGCTAGATTAGGAGATTCCGGTAAAATATCATTTCTATCTTGGTTTTTAACTGCGCTTCTTTCGAGTGTTGTTTATTTCTTTCTTGTTTTCTTCGGTAAGGATATTTCTTCATATTTTTCTAGTATGTGGCTGTCTTATGAAATGATTTATGGATTTATTGGAGCGATAGTAATTTTGCTTATGGGTGGAATCATAAATGGATTCTTTTATGGGTGTTTTTCGTTCCTATTTAGTAGAGACTGACTCCAAAAAGAATAAAATTAATTAAACAATCTTTTTTTTATATTTATTTAGCTTAACTTCACCTTGAACAAATACAATTCTCACTTCTTACTAGATCAATGGTATCGAATGACAAATTTAATAGATTCACCATGAGGAGTTTATTTTCTAAATTAGGTAAGTTCAATGTAGTTTTAATTACTTCTAATGCTTCTAAAGTTCCCAAAATCCCCGGTGTTACCCCAATAACAGGTAAAGGGCTCTCTGAAGACTCAATTGAATTTGGTTGATTGAAAACGCATTCATAACAAGCAGATACTTTTGGATTGATCGTTATAATTTGACCAAAGAAGTCCTTAATACCTGCGATGACTGATTTAATCCCAAATTCTACAGCAACTCGGTTAACCAAAAATTTAGTTTTAAAATTATCACTACAGTCAACGATGAAATCTTTATTCTTAACATGCTTCTTCATCGAGTTTTCATCAACATATTCCTTATGAATTTTAATCTCAACTTCGGAGTTAAGATCAGATAATCTTTCTTTTGCGGCGACCACTTTTTCCATCCCGATTTGAGATTCACTGTAAAGTATTTGCCTTTGCAGGTTGGAAATAGATAAAGTATCATTATCAATAATTGTTAATTCCTTTATTCCTGCTGC
>JBHLLM010000221.1:0-5347 GCA_048885575.1 Candidatus Hermodarchaeota archaeon | reverse complement strand
AGTATATCGTAGTTACAGTTGAAATTCCAAAGAAGGTTTCTGAAGAACAGAGAAAATTATTAGAAAAATTCAAAAGCCTGAATTAACAATAATTACTCCTTATTAAGCCTCTTTTGATTGGCAAGCGTGAGTTCAATAGCTTTTACTTCAGCTCTGGATTTGATTCTTGTGCTACGTTGTAAATGCTCTAGAATTGTCTTTTCATTATAACCCATATGATAGAGTTGTTTAAAATTCTCTACTGCTTGTTCATTGAGAAATATATACCGATTATTAAGAAATACAATCAACCACTTTTTATTTTTCTGATTTTTCGATAACGAGAACAATGTATTCCTAATATCTTCTAAGGGGCGCTCTAGTTTATTAGAGATTTCTTTATCGTTTATTAGTGGAAATTCCCGAATTATCTTTAATAGTCTTCTCTTAGATGAAAGAGAAATTAAATAAAACACTAAATATACTGCGAAAAATATACCTGCTAGGACTAATCCTAATATTTGATCAACGAGATATAGAATTAATATAACTCCGAAAATACTATAAAAGAGAGTTATTTTAAGGTATTTTATAAGTTTCGATATACGAGTCACCTTGTGGTACCTTTAATTAACGGTGTTTTCAGTTTTTGCTGTTGTTTTCTATTTTCAGGTGGTATAAGCTTTTGAATTGCACTTTCAATGGTTTCAAGTTTGATGGAATACTTTTCGAATAGTTCGGTAAAACTATTAATATCGATATCGTTATTTTCGTAGAGAACCTTTAATTGTTTTATAGTTCGACCGACACCTGCTTTACTATTTTTTAACTCGTCTATTTTATTAAAGTTAACTAAAACATCAGACATTAAATTCTTATATCGTAAATAAGCGTTGAAATCAAGATCTGTTGGTTTGTATTGGGTTAAAAAATTAGTTGTTCGTGGAATAAATGGTGCCAAGTTTTCAGGAACTATTATAAGTGGCTCCGGATCTTGAATCTCCAATGCTTCATTGTCGTCTATGAGCTCCTTGTCGTTCTCTATTATATAGTCATTGACTATTTCTAAATTGTTTTTAATACAATCTTTTTCAAAAGGGCTTAGTGATTTTTCTAGCATGATTTCCCATAATTCTTCCGCTTTGTGATAATAATAATTTGCCTTTTTCTGTAATTTTTCTACTTCTTCTTCATTTACTTCTTCAGTTGACAATAATAATAAGGATTTAGCCTTCAAATGGCACGCTCTTCCTATATCATATAAATATTGAGCTTTAAATTGACTTTCCTTGAATTTATCGCTTCTTTTAACAAATGCCAATCGTTTAGTCAAAGCACTCAACCCTGCTGATAGTTTTGCAGCCATGGAATAATTTCTTTTATCTTCTTCACTTGTAGTAGCAAGAGCTTGAGCAAATATTCGAGATTCCTCAGAATTTAGCTCTAGATTCTCAACTGATAAAGTAGAACCCTTATCTTCCTGTCTAGTACATGCAGCACTGAAATATGCAGCAGTTTTATACATCTTACTACATTCTACCATAGACACTATTGCATTTTCCATCAAATTTTCTGCCTCGTACTTTTTAGAAAGAAAAGAATACGCTTGTGCAGAAACCCATAACGCTCGTGAACACTCGAATATTAGATCCCATATCTTTATTTCTTTTTTATCTATTGGGTCGTAGAAAGTATTGGATATCTCAAGTTCTTTAAAGATCTTGATTTGACTTTGGGTTTTATAATTCACATTTAAAATTTTTATATATTCTATAACATGATTAAGTTCAGAAAAGGAAAACTCTTTTTTTTTCCACAATGCCTCTTCTAAGTTTTTAATTTTATAATGTAGAAAACGAATTTTTTGCATAGTTTCTAAAGAGAAAAAGGTTTTCAGTATTGATGGACTGATTTTGGCTTCTTTTTTTTGACCTGATTTTATATCAATTCCATCCCTCGCTCTCCCAGTTGATGTAATCTCAGTTTTTTGCTTGATTGGAGTTTGCGTTTTAATAGCTAATTTCTGAGGATATTCCTTTATTTTTAATTTTGGTGAAATCGTAACTTTGTTTAGCTTTGGTGCTTCGAATGAATCTTTGGGGATTTTAATTTCATTTTTCTGTTCAATAGGTTTGAGATCTATTTCAACTCTATCTACTTCACTTTCCTTTTTCCTCATACTTTCAAGATACTTATTTGCGATCTCGATATATCTTCTCGCATTTGAAATTTCAATACCTTTCTGCTTGGAGATGTCTTCTACATTTGATGATGCGAGTTTCTTTATTGAATCAACTGAAATTTTATGTCGATTCGTCCCAAAAATCATTAAGTCACAAGCTTTTGTTTCTGAACTTGATACTTCCAGAGGTTTGTCTTTTTTAATGATGTCTTGTATTCTTTCTCTTGTCCTCATACTCTTAAGGTGTTTCTTCGCAATTTCAATGTACATTTTTGCATTATTAATTCCAATGCCATCGATTTTAAGTAAGTCTTCTACAGTGGAAGATGCGAGTTTTTCAATTGAATCTATCCCCTTCTGCCGCATCTTTTCTACATTTAATATTCCAATACCATTAGCTATTTGCATAATTGAATGCATATTAATCATCTAATATTGAATCCAATACCTATATTATACTTATTCAATAGTCAATTTTAAACTTAATCAAATCATCCCTACAAATTTGGAATAAAGAAAATTGTTTTGTTATAACAATAGTTAAGCTAAATAATGACAATCTGTTTATTGTGTATTATTATCGGTGCTTAATTATATAAATATTAATAAATCTAAGAAAATAATCTTCTACATATCTAAATTTATGATTAAATTGTATATAATGCTGAGCAATAAAAAAAGCGTTGAGGATTTATTACGCGAGTATTTATTAGAAGAAGACATATTGAAGGATACAATAAATAGTGATAAATTTGATTTTGGATTCATAATTTCATTCCCCCCTGGACCAAAAAGCCAAAATTTAAGTGTATATAAACTAAAAAATATGAATGGTATCTTTATCACTATTAGATATCAGATTTCACAAAAAAAAGCTGAAATGTTAAATTCGCTTAAGGATAACAAGAAAGGTCAATTTTTTAATGATTTAAGAAAATTTCTCCTAATTAGGGAAGTTTTCTTCAAATTTGATTTTCAAAACTTAATAGTTGAAATACACGAGCAAATTTATCCTAATAAAGAAGGCTTTATTTCAAAAAATTCTCTATTTAAGTTAATTTTAAAAGTATTTTACTGTTATGTGTCTAGCAATCTATTATTAGAAGAATATTTCATGGAAAAAAAAGACTGAAAACAAAAATGGAACTTTTTTTATAGATAACAAAAGTTCAATATTTTAGCAAAAACAGAGAAAAGGTTTTATTTGTGTACTTTTTACGACCAAAAAATTTAAATATTTATTTTACGCTATAAACACTTGGTGATGTTTCAAAGCACAAAACCATGTCTCTGCAAAGAGACCAATGGCAGTTATTCTAATGCTGTTAGAGGGATTCTGGTAATAGTGGTGCTTGTTATCATCACAGCATCTATCTTGGGATGTGGGGGTTATATTGTCAATAAAAAGGACTTTAATTTTCCAATTGACTTAGGTTTAAATCAAGACAATATCAGAAATAAAAATGTCGTGCCAATAGCTCAAAGAAGAGACTTCACAGCCGATACTGATTTGGGAACAATTGATATTTACAATTACAATCTACCCACAACCGTACCTGTCTGCATAGATGATGATACAGTTGCAGATTGGCTCATACAAGTTAATGTAACTGGTGGATATATTCCATATGATGGTTATGTCAAATTATACCAATATAAAGAAGGTTTCTGTGAAATTGGTAAGATAAAATTAGTTTGGACACCTGATGAAACAGGATGTTGTTGGCAAACCTATAATGTAACCTTTGATGTTATTGGATGCATTCATGTTGATAGTAACCACTTCCCATGGAGAGATGATGCAAATGGATGGTTCTTAGATCCAAAGGCACCTAATGCTGATTATACACTTGGTAAAGAAGTCACTCTTAAACTTGTTACCAAGTGGAAAGGTTGTGATGATGAATATCAAAAATTCGAGATAATATTGGCACATTTAAAATTTATTTCCGGAGCCCCCAACTCCCAAAAAGGAAAAAATAGACTCCCGATAATGTAAATATCGCCAGTTTAGAGTTAACAGTTAGAATAACTGTTTTCATGGCAAAGTTTCTTGCCATCTTTTTTTTCTTATTTTTAATGTATTTTATTGATGATTTTTCTAATCTCATTTAGTTTGGTAAACTTTTAATGACTAGAAAATCATCTTTTCTATGTTCAAGCAAAATTATATAATTAAAGTAATAATAATAGTATGAATGAATGATCACAAATTCGACAATTTTAGTCATTATTTTCATAATTGGCAAAAAAGTGTAATTAATTTTGCTCTTAAAAGAAATTTAGAAAGTAAAGAGCTTGAGAATTATATAAAAAGTTTCCGAAATATTGATTTTGAAATCGTTAAATCATTATTTGCTGCTAAAGAGTTTTACGATAAAAAAAGACGATACTACAAACAGAAGATCAAAAATTTAAAACAAAAGGAAATTGAATTTAAAAAGCTACTAGAATATGTGTATAAAGAAAGGGAAAAGGTTGAGGAACCCAAAAAGAAGGATGAAATATCAGCCTCAATCAAGCTTATTAAAGATTCTATAGAAGAGATTGAATATAAAATTTATAATCTCAATAATAAAATTGAAGAACAAGCTTTAGAGATAGACGAAGAAAATTATATTATCGAAGAGATCCAAAATTTAGATAGGGATAAACAGATAAATATTAGGCATTTAAAGAAACTCGAAGGGGAACTAAGTAAAGAAATACAAAGTAATCCCTTCTTTAAAGCATTAAGGACAATTGAAATCCTTGAAGTCAATTTGAATAATATACATAAAAAATTGAATAAATGGTCTAAAAGGAAGGTAAAAATACATAAACAAATGCTTGATTTATATCGGAAAGCTAAAGAATTTGAAAATATTAAAATGCATATCGAAAAAGAACTACTTGGAGTTATACAAACTTCAAATAAGAATCTGCAACTTTTTTACGAGCTGAAGAACAAGGGTCAAAAGCAAGCCTTTCAAGAACAAGTAAAGCTTGTCAAAAGTAAAGCAAAAGAAAGAGAATTACTTAGGTTAAAGACTAAGTATATTGTTAATAAAAAGAGAACACAGAAGAAATATACGAAAGAAAAATTAGCGATTGCCTTAGAAAAACAAAAATCAGGAAAAAAATTGGATTTTTACGAATTAAAACTAATTTTAGAACATTCAAAACAGAAAAAATAAATACACTGAG
>JBHLLM010000220.1:0-5357 GCA_048885575.1 Candidatus Hermodarchaeota archaeon | reverse complement strand
AAATTAATAAATAAGAAAAATAAGAGGGAATGAAGAAGATATGAAAATGAAATGGAAATTATTTAAAACTACATATCCCTTTATTTGCACCAAATGTGGGAAATTATCTGATACGGAAAGAGAATATTGCGAAAGTTGTGGAGCAAAAGACAGTTTCAGAAAATCCTCAAAAAATGATTACGACGCTTACGAAGATGATAAAAAATAATTGATTAGAAGCTATGTTTTTATAGTTTTTAATTAATATTAAAAAACTTAACCAATATTATCCTTTCAAACTTTTCTTTATCTTTTGATACAAATCTTTTACTCCAAAGTCATCAAGAAATTGACTAATTTTTGCTAAAGGCTTTGCTATCTGTGTTGGCTCGCTTTTTCTTAATTCACTCCCACAAAATTCACAGATAACTTGATTAGGATCCGTATATTCTGCGTTACAATTTGAACATTTCATTTTATTCATTATCCTTAAATCAAAAATACTACATTCCTATAATAAAAAACTCATTTAAAATTATATAAATTTACTGTGACTATAATTTTTCAAAAAAAAAAGAAAAAAAAAGTAATTGCATAAACTAGATTTTACCGTATTTTTTGAATAAGAAAATACCAATTATCACTATTACTGTACTCATTAACGCGATAATACCTAGTTGCATTAAAATTTCTATATTAAATGGAGATATTCCACTAAATATTGTTGTAATTGCATCTGTGACATAATAACTTGGGAGAAAAGCCGCTATACCTTGTGTAGCTTCAGTTGGTTGGATAAACGTACCAAAAAACATTTGTGGGAGAATAAATATAAACGAAAGTCCCACAGCAGAACCTGATGATTTGGATATCGTAGCTGTAATTAGACCCAGTCCAACAGAGCATAATGATAATAATAGCATAAAAATGAATGCCAATATGACTCCAAAAACATCTACATTTGGTCGATAGCCCATCAATAGAGAAAATAGAAACACTATAACAAGTTGGATAACTGCGATAACCATATTCGTGATGATATGACTCCCTATAAATTGACTTGAAGTTGTAGGTGTCACATTTATCCTTTTCAGTAAACCATTTTCTCGATCTTCTGTAAAAGACATAGCCACGGTCATTATTAAGAAAATGCACGCATAAGCAAATAATCCTGGTGCCATCATATCAAATAAGGGTGGGTCTGTACCTCCTAAAGCTCCAAAAGCTAATCCAAATACTAAAGTAAGTATAGCAGGAAAAAGCATATTTAGAAATAAAATAGCTGGTTCCCTAATCAATTTCAATAGTTCCATTTTTACAAGTGCTAAAACTCTTTGCATCATTTTTTATACTCCCTCCAAAATTTTTCTTCCAGTTATTTTCATAAACACCTCTTCCAAATCTTGCGCATCGTGTTTTTCCATCAATTCTTTTGGAGATCCAAGCGCAATCAGTTCTCCATAATCGATAATCCCTACTCTGTCGCATAAAACTTCTGCTTCCTCGATATAATGAGTTGTTAATATGATTGTCTTATCATCTTGCTTAAGATCTCCAATAAAATTCCAAGTCTTCCGTCTAGCTCGAGGATCCATTCCGACAGTAGGTTCGTCTAGAAAGATAATTTTAGGATCATTAATTAACGCAATAATAAGGTTTAGCTGTCTAATCATTCCACCACTATATCCTTTTGCTTTCCTATTACTTGCCTCTTTTAATCCCGACGCTTCAAAGAATTTATCAGTTCGTTCTTTCAAAACTTTTTTATCCATCTCGAATAAATTTCCAAAGAGTTCAACATTCTCTCGCCCTTTTAGAAACTTATAAACTGATGCTTCTTGAGGGCATACTCCGATTATTTCTTTTATTTTTTTTAAATCTCTTTTTACATCGTATCCTCCTACAATTGCGCTTCCTCCTGTTGGATTTAATAATCCTACAAGCATATTAATCGTAGTAGTTTTACCCGCACCATTTGGTCCCAAAAGACCAAAAAGCTCGCCTTTTTTTATTTCAAGGTTTATCCCATTTACAGCAGTAACCTCATCGAATTGTTTTACGAGATCTTTAATAATTATAGCACTTTCACCATCAGGATCAAATACATCTTCAGGTTTTTCCTTTTTAACTCTTATTTTAGAAGATTCACCAGGAATACGTTTTTGTAACCGTGTAATCTCTTGCTCAAGAGCTTCGATTTTATCAAGATATCCTGAGATTTCATTATTTTTTGACTCTATCTCCTTTTTAAGTCCATCGATTAACTCTAACATATTTTCTTGATTGTCCATATTTTCATTACCAATTTCCATTTTATTTATTTAATTTATTTATAATCATTATTATTCATTAGAGATTAATGAATAATTTGTAGTCCGATATTTGAGATTAAACTATGCTGAATAGTTTATAATTTTGATTGTAAGAACTCATTAGGAAAATAGGAACAATAAAAAGTAAAAATGGGCTTTTCTTAACCCAGTTGGGTGATAGATTATCCCCCCAAAATGGCACATTTCTGCAAAAAACCTTATCTAGGTATCAATTAATGGATTTTTTTTCAGATATTAGATTTTTGATATTTAAATCAATTCCATAAAAGAGCTTCCCATTTTTAATCCTACTAGGTTAGAATATGCCGTTTTGAAAAAATAAAATTACTTAAAATTAAGCAGTTTTTCCCCTTATTTCTTTTATTTTATCCTCTAAATACCTTTCCCGCCATGTTGGAAATATTTTCCCTCCGATCCCAATATTTATTGAAATTGATTCGAAGTCATTAGAAATGAGAGAAGCTTGAATATTTTGTAACTCTTTCATTGAGCTAACCCACACACAAACAATAATAGTATTCGGTAAAGTACTAAATGTCCAAGTGAATAGGATTTTTTGTCCAAAATTATCGTGTAATGTTTCTATTATTTTCGTTTTATCAACCTTTATACTAGGTTTAATAGTTAAAATTATCCATGCTGTGACCTCTGAGCATTTATCAGGATACCAATGTATTGTGAATAGAATTAAATGATTTTCAATTAGCCAATCTAGATGACGTCTGACGGTTTTAGTTGATATTCCAATTTCTTCTGCAATTTCTACAATAGATTTTCTTGAATTGTCCTTTAAGGCATTCACAATTAAAAAGTCGGTGTTGGAGAGCTTAAATTCTCTTTCAATATCTAGATCTGTTTCCGGCGGCATATTTGTGCTTTCCAATCCCACTTTAAGTTCAGGAATCTCAGCCGTTTGTTTAACAAATGAAATAAGCGGTTCTAAATCACTTAGACTTCGTATATGTGCATGGATAATAAATAGATTACCACTCTGTTGAGATACAGTGTAGATATTTTCATTAGATCCTAATTTTTCAATTAAACCTTCTATATTCTTTGCCTTAGAGTCTCCAAACATTAATAGATTTGAGGGAATTGGCTTGAAAGCCGGTAAATTTAACTGTGTGACGAATTTTTTGATTATTCCAAGATTTACCATGGCTTTAATCCTCTTGTGAATAGAATTAACGCTCATATTGAATGTCTTTGCAAGTTCTTGATATGGAATCCTAGAATTCCACATCAACATCATACTTATGGCAAAATCTATTTCATCCATAGGATTAAGAGTAATTCCAACAATTGTCGTATGTTCTATTTATATACTCTTTTCTAATTTATGAGAAGTATAAAAATCTTATTAAATGTAAAAATTAATAAAGACTTTCAAATGAATTCAAAAAATGTGAAGAATTCAAAAAAATAAAACCTAATATATTGAGTGTAATTCTTCTTTTTTGCCTTTCTTATCCCTGTTCATAAATAACTCCTGTCCCCCCCGCGGGATACATAAAATTAATAGCCCCAGGCTCGCATACTTGAGCACAACTACCACATTCTAAGCATTTATTCTTATAATCATCTGTTATAGACGCTAAACCTTCTTTTATTTTCCAGAGATTAACAATACATATTATTGCACACTTACTACAACCGTTACATTTAGAATCATCAATAGATATAAAATTACCTGTGCCATGAATGTGCTTAGATAACCCATCTAATTCTATTTTCATTTTATTTTTCCCTCCTTCCTTGGTTCTTTTTTGGAATCAAATCGAGAACTTTTGGAAGAACAGCCATTAATTTTGAAGGATCCATTAATTTATCAAGATCATCTTCAAAAACTTTTGCTACGAGAGGAAAAACGTACTTCATGATAAAAGGCATCGCTTTTGGCATATATGATTTAAGATTAGTTACTATTTGTCGTACTCTTGTTCCATGTGGTTGCGACCAATCATAAATTCCCCCAATTGCTTCCATGAACATCGGTACAAACCAACTCATTGTCTCTTTTGGACTAAACGGTAATGCCTTCCAAATATTATACAGTTCTTCACCTAATTTGAAATCTTCTCCTACACTTGTTTTTTGCCATAACTCATCATATTTTGCAAGTGTATTTTTAGAAACATCTCCGGCAGTAATCGCTTCAGCAGCGCACTCAACCGCTACCTCTCCTGTAACTATAGCTGGATAGATGCCTTCAGCCTCGAGAGGGCATGGGAATCCTCCAGCATCTCCAATTAGAATAACTCCATCTGTGTGTGTATTGTATGGATACTGAAGCCAAGGAAGTAAATGAGAATGCAATTCTCTTGGTTTTGCCTCTAAAATCTTTAGTAATCTTTGATAATATTTTAGATTTATAACTTTATTTAAATAGTACAAAGGGTTTTTATCCCATTTATTTAGCCAGTTACCCATTCCCTGGTGAAAACCGTCATTGAAAAAAACTTGATAAGAGGCGGGGAATATAGCGGACCACCAAACCGCAAGAGCCTCATCTCCCATGATATCATCAATTTTTCTAGGAGGAGCTTGAAAGTCATATTGCGGAACAACGGTAATTTGAGTTTGTGACCATTTAGATCGTAAACCGCTCTGCTTTGCTACCATCGAAATAGCCCCGTCAGCTCCAATTACTACGGATGCCTTGTATTTTATTCCTCTTTCGTCAATTACTCCACATACTTTACTATTTTCTTTCAGTAAATCAATGATTAGAGTTGAAGTTTTTAATTCAGCTCCAGCATTAATAGCTAATTCGGCAAGCCATGGATCGAATTCGCTCCGATAACAATTCATAGTTATCCAGCTTTTAGCAGGCTCATAAGAAACAGATTCAGTTGGACGCGTCATTATGTAACCAGCTACAACACCTTCTGTATTTACGAAATAATTTCGAGCAGAAGTTCCTTCTCTTAGCGAAGGACACTTTTCAGGGGTTAATTCTTTCATCATATCTGGAAATTCACGCCATAATCGTGGACCTAATCCACATCCTGAAGAGTTTTTTTCTCCTGGTTTTCGACCTCGTTC
>JBHLLM010000219.1:0-5368 GCA_048885575.1 Candidatus Hermodarchaeota archaeon | reverse complement strand
TATTAACAAATATTACAAAATTCCTCGTGCTTTACTCAAAATGTCAATTTCATTTATTTCAGGAGTCATTATTCTCGTACCGATTTCATTCTTATTAACTATAATACCAATTAAAACAGATATGACCCAAGAAGCTATCTCTTTTTTTAACGACATTACCGTTTTATTTGACATTTTAAGTCGTTGGGAGATCATTTATTTAATCATTTTTGCAACAATCCTTCCTTATCTATTAATATTCTTAGCAAAGGTAAACTGGAGGTCAACGAATTTGACGTACAGTCAATGGAGTAGTATTATAGGTTTAATTGACCCAATAAGTACTTTAATTTTTTCTGTATTATTAGTTAGTGAATTTTTTCCATATGAATATTTGATTATTGTTATTGTATTTCTAATTATAACAATTGTCCTTCGTTATGCACATGAGGTAAGGAACATAGTTCATGCAAAGATTTTATTGAAAATTAAGAAGGGCTGCTTGAATAAGATTCCTCTTAAAATATTGAAGTTTTATGGAGTAAAGGAGATAATTTCATTAATTGGTGAATTTGATCTCATGCTCCATGTAAAAGTAAATTCATTTAAGGATTTTCATTATTTGATAAATAGGCAATTAAAACCATTTGATGAAATTTTAGATTTAAAAGTACAATTTGTAGATAAAATCGTGGATAAAACAAACTAGTATGAAATATGAGGAGAGTTAATGTATGAGAGCTATAATTTTGTGTAAATTAGGTATTAATGTTATTAAAAAAGTTGTTGAAGAACTTAAAGAAATCCCCGAGATAAAAAAGGTGATGTCTTTAACTGGAGATTACGATTTACTAGCTGAAATTGAAGTAGAAACATCTGAGGAACTATATGATATTTTTTCTGAGAAAATAGATTTAATTGATGGGATAATTGCTTCAAACACTCATGTGATAATGAAAGCATGGGAGAAATAAAACATAAAAGTAAATTTGTTACATCCATATAATCTGAATTCTCAAAATTTATCAGGTAAAAGGTGTTTTTCTCATATTTTCACTTTCTTTTTGTTATGTTTCCACAATAAGAAGAATGTTCTTCAAAATCAGTAAGAATAGAAAAAGATATTGAAGTAGATTATGCAAATTGCATTTTTTATAAGAACTTTTAATTAAGAATGAAAAGAAAAAGGGATTTATTAGAAAAAAAGTTAAGTATTCAAAAGTTCAAACATTCGCTTATTTCTTTTATACACTTTCATAAATTCAGTAAAGATTTTTTGATATAACTCGGTATTATCAGAATTTGGTTCATATTCTTTCTTAATTTTTATCAAAGGAATCGCGTCTGAAAAAGTTTTGAAAATGCCCAATCCTACCATTGAAACTATGGCTGAACCCTTTGCTCCAGCTAATTCTGGTTCTGATAATTGCACTATTTTTCTATCTAAAATATCGGATAAGATTTGGCACCAGATTTCAGAATTAGCTCCCCCACCGATAACATTAATCTTTTTAGTTTCACCTACGAGCTTTTCAATAATTTGCAGAGCCCATTTAATGTTATAGCCTACTCCTTCATATATCGCGCGAAGCATATCTTCTCTCGTATGGTTAAGACTTAAATTATAAAAACCCGCTCTCACCTTAGGATCGTTTAGAGGACTTCTTTCCCCAAACATCCATGGAGTAAATATTAGGTTATTCGCTCCCACTGGGCTAGATATAACTATTGAATTCAAATAATCGTACAATCCTTTTTCATTTCCTTTATAAGCTTCCACTTTATCTTTAAACATTTGATTGATAATCCAATCAAGACAAGCAGCGCCTGTTTCCTGCTTGGAAATACATAGATAATTATCTTGGGATGAACTAATGCTTCCAGTATAATGTATAAGATCCTTTAATCTTTCAGATGTATGTGCTGCAACCCAATCAGAAGTTCCTAAGCAAATGATTGGGTGATTATCTAAAATCGCTCCAGATCCTATTGCTGCTGAAGTTAAATCTCCAGAGCCTACGAATACTGGGATTCCCTCCACCAATCCGAGCAGTTCTGCAGCATCTCTGGTTAGGTCTCCTGCTTTCTCAACTGACTTTCTGATCTCGGGCAACTTTTCCTTATCAATTTTAAATTTTTCCAGAATTTTATTAGACCACACGAACTTACCGGGATTACTATCCATCATCCACGAAGTATGACCTAAATCCCGGGAGGTGACTGCTTTTTTGGTACATTTATAAATAATAAAATCCTTCACGCTCAAAAACTTATATGCTTTTTTGTAGACCTCCGGTTCATGCTCTTTAATCCACAAGATATGAGAAATTGGGTCTTTACCGTTCACACCAGGAGCTCCTCCTGTAACCCTAATGAATAGGAGTAATTTCCTCAAACCAAATCCTGCTATTTTTATCAATCCTTTTGTAAATTTACGAGTCGCAATCGATGCTCTTGTATCGAGCCAACTTATAGATCTCATTAAAGCATTTCCTTCTTGGTTTATTGGGATTGTACAATTCATTTGACAGTCGAAGACCATTGCAATAATATCTTGTTTTTTAATATCAGCTTCATTAATAATTTCATTTGTAGATTTCTTTACCGCATTCCAAAAATCTTCAGGTTCTTGCTCTGCCCAACCTTCTTTTGGATAATAAATAGGATAGGATACTTTTTCATGATGAATGGTATTCAATTCCAAATCGAAAAGAACAACTTTATCACCTGTTGTTCCCAAATCATGTGACAAAATATATTGTTTAGTCATAATGCTTTTTCACTGAGTGATTATTAATAAATATACTATAATTTCGATAGTATTTTATACTTCTCCTTTTAACTGTTTAAAATATAAACCCAAATTGTATAGATATCATATTTTCAGATGTCTTTCCTAAAAGTAACATAGACATCTTATTGATGTATTACCAAATAATTTAATAACCAACTGCTTGACCGTCTTTTCTTGTATTTTTTTGAAACATCTAATTTACTCGTAAATCATGTCTGGGATAATGTGCTCCTAAACATTTTAATTCTAACAGGATATGCAGCGATTATGGTAAGTTTCTCAATACTTATTCTTAATAGGCGAGATATTCCTTATTAATTTTTTTTTTACTTTATTTCGAAACTTTCAGAAAATTTTTCATATATTTTAATTGTTGGGAGATAGAAGTCTATAATCTTCATGATATTATCGTAACCATTCATTTTTCCAAGTTTACTTCGCTTAGTTTCCATTTCGCTTTTTATTTCATAAAGTTGATCTTGCCACTTAAGCATCACAGTGATAATGTTTTTAATTCTAGCAGTAGAAATCTTCTCAACTGATTCGAAAGTATATACTTTTCTACGAATACCAGGTATTTTTTTTCTAATTATCATTTTTGAATCTACAAGTTTATTTAATTCTTGTGAGATTTTCCCAGACGAGTATCCAGTGAGATGTTTAAGTAGATGTTGGCTTATTTCCTTTCTTAACATTATGTAGAGTAAGATTTTAGTAGTAATTTCGTTTCTAGTTGAGTAAATTGGAGATTCAATTAGGTGCTCTACGATTTCTTTCTCAATTTTTCTAACATTCTGATTATAATTGTCTCTTTCCTCTTCCATTTCTTTATTCCTGGTAATTATTTTTTATCAATTTTCGCTTAATATTTTGGTCATAGTAGGTGCGATTTTCATTACCTTCTCAAACCCATCTAAAAGCACATTTATTTGAGTGTGAAGAATGGTATATCCTTCTTTTTTATTAAATTCATTCAATTCGAGTAGTTTGATCTTCATAAACTTGGAGATTTCAGTAAACTGCTCGATTGAAACTTCACTTGATGTTTCAAAAATTTTAGGAAGATCTCCAATAATTGAGTATTGATATTTGTTGCTTGATTCTATTCTCTCTTTTTTAACAACACCAAGCTCAACTAAATTACCCAAAGTTGTGGAGATAGTACCTATTGAATAACCAGTTAATTCTTTCAAATTAGATTGGGATAGCTTATTGTGAATAATCAAATATCCAAGAATCTTTTGGACTTTTGCAGGAGTGTCTTTATTTTTACCTATATCTACAAAGAATTTAATAAGAGTTTTTTCGAAATCTTTGATTTTTCCTTTGAATCTAAAATCGTACTCATATACTTGATTTGGACTCATTAATTCTATATTGTTTTTAGAATTTTTAAATTTTTCATATTGGATGAAATTTCACGAGATATGAGGAACCTTTAAATAGGTAGTTTTTTATTCATCTAATGGAAACTTCAAATTTAATGAAAGTTCATAAAGATTGAAATTAATAAGGAAAGGTGAGAAATAAAAATGATCTCAGAAAAAGAATTCAAAAATTTTGAGGACAATTTCTATTTCGAAGAGCCTGAAACCATTAAGAATAAAAAAACAGTTAAGAGAATTTATGAAAATATAGAGAATAAAACTTTTTATGATATTCTTCCCACATATGATCTTCAAGATGAGAAATTAACTCAAGATATTGCCGAAATTTATAAGACTCTATTCTGGGGAGTATCTGCTTTAGTATCCACTCTCCTCTGGTTATACTTCTTTCTAACTTAGTTATTCTATTTATGAATACTGGATCAAGATAAGATTCCTTAAAATAGAGAATTTTAGTTTTCTTCTTTCATAAAAAAAGAAATTTATAATTTCTGTTATCTTAATATTTCAATTGGATTAAAACAAATTAATCCATGATTTTCAAATCTACTAATTAAGGATGATTATATGTCTCATTCAAACCTTATAGAATTAGCTCAAGCAAGACAATTTATTAAAGAAGGGAAATATGAAGAATCTCTTCAATTATTAAAGGATTTCGAAGAAAGGAGAAACAACTCGCTGCATGATATAGTCTCGTGTCATCTTATTAAGTGTGAGCTTGCAAAACAACAAGAAGATTTTAAAAAACTTGTTAAACTTGCCGAACAAACATATAAAGAGAGTTTAGGTTTAGAAAAAAGTATTTTATCCGTTGATGCTTTAATTTTTATGGCTAGAGGATTTGTTTTTCTTGATATAAAACAAACTAAAATGATAACTAAACAAGCAGAAGAATTACTAGCAACTCTAACAGAAGAGTCAAAAATTAACAAATCTCGAAGAGAAGCAGGTATAGTTAATCTAAAAGGTTTTATTTCAAATCCTGCTTTTAATCCTGAAGGTGATGTAGACTTAGCAATAAAGCATTACAAACATAGCCTAGCAATGGGAGAATCTATTGGTGATTATAGAATAGTTGCTTATAGTCTTAACCCACTTTGTTATATGTTTGGTCTGTTCAAAGGCGAATTTGATCTTGCGCTAGAGTATGCTGAGAGAGGTTTGGCTTTATCTAAAGAAGAAAATAATAAACTCCATATTTCAT
>JBHLLM010000218.1:0-5383 GCA_048885575.1 Candidatus Hermodarchaeota archaeon | reverse complement strand
ATTTTATAAAAAATTTCCATTGAATACGCGTACACCATTATAATGTATATATAAATAAGATTTGGATAAGGTACAAAGAGGATTAAAATTACCGTGATTGCCACTAATACAAAAAATACTAAAATGGCTTCTTTAAAAGATATTTTACCCGTAGGTATAGGTCGTTCCTTAAAAGGTCGCCAATAATTTGTGAGTGTGTCTTCTGTGTCTTTTTTGTCTATATTGTGGTCGACAATATCATTCAGTACCATTCCTGCTTCAAAACCAAATAATCCTATGAAAATAGCTAATATCAATAAATCCCACGAGAAGAACCCTTGATTTCGAAAGGCTAACATCAAGCCCGAGACAAAGAGCATTGGCCAAACTGGTGCAAAATGCGCTCTCGTAAGATCGATATACGCTTTAACTTTTTCTTTAATCAACATATTTTCCGCTTCTTTTACAATAAGTCAAATGTTAATAACGAAAGATATTCCCAATTTAAAAAGTAAATGGAGTCCAAAACCAATATTGAATAAATATAAAAAAAATAGGATGTTAATTAATACTTCTCTTTTATATATTTGAAAAGGATATCTAACTCTCTTAATTTATCAATTGGCTTAAAAATGATTTCATCTGCCCTTGTGTTCGCTAAAACTTCCTGTTTTTCTTTTTCGGAAAAAGCAGCGGAGATAAGAATGACTGGAATTGAGTTATATTGACTTTTCGATTTTAGCATTTGACAGAACTTATCACCATTTATGTTACTAGTTTTTAAATTTATATCAAGTAATATTGCTCGAGGAGTTAGGGTCTTCAGAATATGTAAAGCCTCGTCGGTAGTTTCAACAGATTTAATATCTACACCCTTTCCTTTAAAGAAATAATCAACTGTTTTCCGCTCTAGTTCGTTATCTTCGATATATAAGATATCAATTTTTTTTACATATCTAACAAGGTTTGGTTCTTCGAAATGGCGCTTCACGACAGTTTCTAGCTCTTCTAAAGCTCCTATTGCGTTCTGAATGCCTTCCGTAAGCTTTTCTTTATCCTCGATGTCATTATTAAGCATTAAGAGCGATACCTTAAGAGGCGAGAGTTTTTGCTTCATTTCTTCGTAAAAGTTATTCCCGATTTCGTATTCTTCTATTGCCTTCCTAATTAAATTATCCAGCTCGGTTTCATCGTAAGTTTTAGGATCGATACATATTTTCTTCTGAACGATAGCTTTTATATAATCTATGCTATAATTCACAAAATTTCTTATAACTTTCGCTTGATTTTTAATCTCGTATTCCTCCATGAAATTCTGTAATTTGGAGTCGAGATGTGAGTCTACATAAGTATACCATTTTATATCCTTCTTCAATTTACCATTATTTATATTTTCGTAACTATTTACCATCTAACACCACCTATCTTTTTTCTACAAACGGAATTAAGATTATGAAATTGCTACCTTTCGTTGAATCTCCCATAACTCGGTTTTCCACCCAAATTTGTCCGCTGTATAGTCCTATTAATTTAGAGACTAGTGAAAGTCCGATCCCCATGCCTTTAGATTCCCTGCGCTTTAAGTGAAGCTCTCGGAAGATTATTTCTTTTCTATCATCGTCAATTCCTATCCCATTGTCTTTAAATTCGATCTTTATATAATCTTCGTAGCAAAAGTTAACTTTAGATATTATTACTTCTATTTGGACAGCGGGGTTTCTATTGTATTTAACAGCATTGATGAGTATGTTTTCAAATAGTTCGCTTAACAGCTCATTTGCCCTGACATAAAGGTTTACATCATCTGAGGTTAACTTGACATGAATATCCCTATTAGGAAAACTAATTTGTGTAAAATTAATTGCATTTCTTAACTCAGAATAAACTTCCACAGGCTCTAAAGGCATTTCATATTCTTCCAAATCTGAGAGATTTCTAATATTTCTAATTAGTTTTTTACCTCGGGTTAATTGCTCTGCAATCATTTGGAAATACTCCATGATATCCTCTGTTTTTATATCCTCTTTTAATAATGATCCACAGAGTTCTATAGAATTACTAATTATCTGGAACAAATTTGAAATATCGTGTATAAATAACCCTTTAAGGCATTTTGACTTGTAGTATGCGTCTTGATAAACATTTTCTACATCTTGCATGATTTTTCCACTTCACAATCTAGTTTGTTTGTTACTTTTAATTAGAATAAACTTTGTTTTATAGTTTTTATTGCGAAACTTTATCAGAAGTTTGAATAATATACGATGAAAAGAATAGTTTAAATAGTTTCATAACCATTTAATTACTAGGTAATTCAACTCGTAAATGCAAAAAATTGCTAATTATGGCCGTAGTAAATTATCCTCCCGAAGAATTTTACAAGGATTTTAAAATTAGAAAGAGAGATTTTGAGCATATTATACTTTGGATGCTTGCTAATAATGAGGATTGTCGATGGTCTGATTTTACCCAAGAACCACTTAATATCACTGAATCTACGCTTTCTAAATACTTAAATATGCTAAAAAGTAAGAATTTTGTGGAAAACTATGTTCATGGTCAATATAAGATAACAAGCGAAGGGCGTAAAAGATATCACGAGATATCTAGTACGCATGGTGAGAAAAAAAAATTAAATTATCCCCCTAAAGTTATTACAAGAAAAAGGAACTACGAGGATTGGATTCTTTATATGGTGTACAATAATAGCATTTGCAAGTGGTCAGATTTTATTGAATCTCCTCTCGCGATTAACCAATCTTCTTTATCAAAAAAAATGAACCTACTACTAGACAAAGAATTTGTCGTAAGAGAGAATAAAGAATATAGAATTACTAATGCCGGTAAAGTCGAATATTCAAAGATGCTCCAGAACTACAACTTAGATAGACAGTCCATTTTGGACGAGGAGGGTAAAAGGATAGACGAAATCACGAGAAAAACAATAAAGTTTTTTGAGGAATATAATGTGGAGGATGAAAACATCAAATTTAGATATCTTACGACAATTCTGAAACTTGATTACGATAGAGTTAAGCCCATGCTTACAAACCCAACGGATTTTGAGAAAATTGTTCTCTACCTATCTGTCAATCACCCTGATCAATACCCTGATTATATCTCGCTTAACGATTTTGCGAATAGGTTTGGGATTAAACAATCAAAATTGGAGTATTATATTGATGAAATTGTCGAAAATCAGATATATCCTATCAAGTTTTTTACATTAAAACCATCAACAGATTCAATATATTATTTTCAGGAGAATGGAAAGCTTGAATCGATGTTACGGACTATAATGGAAAACCATATTACTAAATTTACATATCTAAACAGATTATACGCAACAACCTTCACTTTATTTGATATTGAACAAGTAGTCTTGGATGATATTTGTGGATATATCTTTGACAATGCCTTACGGGAGTCATTAAGGCAATTCATACCGACCTATATTAATTATTTGGCTTATAAAATTGAAGCAAAGGTTGAATTAAAAGAAACTTACGATAAATTAGACGCGATAATTTGGCAAAATATGATAACTATCTTTCAAACAAGAAGTCCTGAAGATCTACAATACCAGTTCATGGGACAAAGCGAAGTAAATTATCAGTTAGATACAGTGTTTCTAGAATTACTAAAACCATATTATAAGAACCAATTAGAGACCTATGATAAAGTCTGTCAACATTTAATAGACAACAGAGAATATAATAACGCTCTAGAAAGTATAGAAACTACTCTAGAATCGCATAAAAATGAAGAACTCCTGACAATCGTTAAAGCTATTATCTTATGTTATCTAAATAGATATAAAGATGTATATTTACTTTTAAATGAATTAAAATTACCAGAAAAAAAGGATCAAAACTTAGCATTTTCCATTTTTCTTACCGCTTTTTCGAGCCTAACTACAGGAGATTTCGATCGCGCGTTATACCAAGCAAATAAAGTCGTCGTTGTTTATCCAGAACACCCTCTTTCTCACGCAACTAGAGGATTAACACTTGCATACAACTTTATTTACAAGTTTGATTACGAAAATGCCAAAAAAGATAACGGATTGGGCGATCTTGATAAAGCTATTGAATTCGAAACTTATAATTCTAATAAAGCTGTATTAATGATGCTCAAAAGCAAAGTAGTGCTTGAATTGAATAGATTTCAGGAATCACTTGAATTAGCTAATGAAGCTATCAATTTGCTACCAAATCGAGTGGAATTCTATCTCTCCAAGGTAAACATTCTTATGTATTTCAATCAATATCCCGAATTATTAGATTTACTAAATGAAATGCTTCAGATATTTCCAAAGCACGAAAAAGATCTCAAAATGAAGAAAGCTTCAGTATACAAACTATTAGGAGATTTAAACTCCGGATTCAAGATTATTGAAGAGTTATCGATGAACAATCCAGAAGATAAAGAGTTATTAAATTTTAAAGCTTATTGGTATCAGTATTTAAATAAAAAAGACGAAGCTCTGGAACTACTAGAGAATCTTATTGGGTCCGATAAAAACAACGGAGAGTATTACGATACCTATGGTGAGGTTTTAATGAATTACGAAGAATATCAAAAAGCTGTTAAACAATTCCAAAAAGCAATTGAATTGAGTAGTAATGAATGGTTTATTTACCAGACATATATTAAACTGGGGATTTGCTTCAAAGAGCTCGGAAAAGACAAATTAGCAATTGAAAATCTAAGGAAGGGCAAAGAATATACAAACAAGTGTTTCTGCGATTATGAGCTTAAAAAGAAATGGTTAATAATCGCAGATATTTTTTTAACAGAATTGGAAAACAGTTAATCCTAAAGTTTTATATATTGAGATACTTAAATATAATAGATTATAAATAGTTTACAAAACTGTGAAGTTCAGCTTGGAAGAAGAAACTGTAAAGAAAAAGGTTAAAGTAAAGGTTACCATCATAGGAGATGGGAGTGTAGGAAAAACTTCATTAATTCAAAGATTCACTCAAGGAATCTTCCAAACGGATTATATTAAAACTATAGGAGCACAGCTTACTAACTATAAAACTGAAATCGATGGGTATCGGATTGAATTGATCTTCTGGGATATCGCAGGTCAAGACGATTTTCATTTTTTACGCCCTTCTTTTTATAGAGCGAGTAAAGCAGCAATTATAGTGTATAGCTTAGAGGAAAATAATTTGGGGAAGCGGAGTTTTGAGCACATTATTACATGGTATAACGATGTTAAGAAGTTTTGCGGAGAGATTCCGGTGGTAATTTTTGCCAATAAAGTTGATTTGATAAACGAAGAGAGTTTAGATAAGACCGATGTTCAAAATCTTGTAAATAAGCATAACTTCATAGGTTACTATCTCACCTCTGCTAAAACTGGAGAGGGGCTTGAACATGCTTTTAATGCTCT
>JBHLLM010000217.1:0-5425 GCA_048885575.1 Candidatus Hermodarchaeota archaeon | reverse complement strand
CCAAGAATTAGCGAAGTGCGTGAATTTGGTGATGAGATAGCTAAAGCTGAGATAAAAGAACGATCAAGAGAAAAATATCAATTAATCTATAAAGATTTGCTAAAAGAATATCCTGAAAATCAACAACAAGAATTTAGAGTTGGTATTGCCCAAATAGGATTATCAAGCACAGATAATATATTAGATGAATTTTACATAGATGACGGAACTGGTCTTTTACATCTTCGAGAAGATAAGGTCGATACTATAAGTGAAAAAGTTAAAGATGTAATAAATAATGCTCAAAAAAATGAAATTAATATTCTAATCTTCCCAGAAATGTCTATTGATTTAACATATGGCAGATTAATCGAAGAAATTTCGGACCTCGCCAAGAAGTTTAATATGTATATTATTCCTGGTTCTTATCACGAACAATCAACGAGACGAAATCTTTGTTTGGTTATAAGTCCAGATGGAGTATTATGGGAGCAGGAAAAAAATATTCCCGCGATGATTAATTTCAAGGGCACAAGATTCAAAGAAGGCATAGAATCTGGGAGATTTCCAAGAAAAATTACAATTTGCAATACTGAATATGGAAGGATAGCAATTGCTATATGCCGAGATTTTCTCGATATGGATTTAAGAGTGGAATTAAAGAATTTTGAACCACCTGTGGACCTGATTATAAATCCTGCTTTTACTCCTGTTACAGAAGATTTTAAAGCAGCACACTTCGATGCTCGCAGATCAATTTATGCTTACTGTTTCTTTGCTAACATTGGAGAATACGGCAATTCCCTAATATATACTCCAGAAAAAGAAAGAATCGAAAGAACGCTACCACCTAAGGAAGAAGGTTTAATTTTTAAGGATATTGATTTATTTAAACTACGTTCAGAACGGAAAAAATGGCAGAAAATACATGAAAAAGAAAAGAAGTTTATACAAAGCACTAGATAACTTTGATCACAAAGAGATTGATGATATTTAATATTTATTCTGAATAATAAACTAGAAAAAAGTATAATGTAGGGTTCTTTTTTTCAAATATTTATTATACTTTGACTCACTTTCATTTTAAAAATTTTTTCAAATTATCTTTATTATTCAATTTATCTTAATTTAAGATGGCTAATAGGTAAGAAACATGCAAAATAATGTATTAATTGGAACTTCCGGGTGGGGTTATGACGAGTGGTTAGGGCCCTTTTACCCTAAAAGTTTAAAGAAGGAAGATTATCTTTCCTACTATTCAGAGATATTTTACACGAACGAGATAAACACTACTTTCTATAATATTCCTTCCAAATGGGTTGTAAAGAGTTGGGCAGATAAAACCCCGTCAGATTTTTTATTTACAGCGAAATTGTATCAATCGATCACTCACGAGTATAAGTTGGATATTGATGCTTGTTCACGCGATTTATATAAATATTTAGAAGCGATGGAACCTTTGATTGAATCTAGAAAACTTTTAGGATTTTTAATACAGTTGCCTCCCTCTTTTAATAAAGCTGAACATTTTGGTAATTTAAAGGAATTTATTAGACATTGGCCCGGTAATCCAAAGGATGATGGGTATCATTTGATCATAGAATTTCGACATTTATCATGGATGGAAGACGAAGTTTTTGAATATTTAAAGAAGAAACAGCTTACTTACTGTGCTGTAATCGAACCTTTATTACCTCCTCGAATGGATGTTACCAATCCCGAGTTTGCATATACAAGATTTCATGGTTATGGAAAGAAAATATGGTTTGATTACTTTTTTAAAGAGGAAGAAATAAAAAGGTGGGCTATTTCAATTAAAGAAGTAATTAACAAAACTGATCGGGTTGGAATTTATTTTAATAATCATTTTTCGGGATATGCTGCGAAAAATTCTCTAATGATGATGGAAGAGTTGGATATTAAACCGAGAAACGAGCCAAATAAAGTAAGTTTATTAGATATCAAGAAAAAATCTGGTACGTATTCGTCAGGTCAAACGGGGTTAGATAAATTTTTAAATTAACTGTTAATTTACCTTATAAATGTTCAAGAATAGAATCTATTGATAAGGAGTGTATGGTAGATTTTGGTTCGAGAATTAACGAAGATAGGTTTTATTGGGGCAGGTTCTATCGGTAGTATGTTTGGAGGATATCTTGCTTCTATTCATACTGATGAACGCCCATTAGAGGTTATTTTTTTTTGTAGAAAGAAACATAAAGATGCGATTAATAAGAAAGGTTTAGAGTTAATCGCTGCGAACAGGAATTTTTTGCTAACTAATATTCAAGCGTACGAGAGTGCTGAAGAATTTATTGAAGCGTATGGCATTGATAATAAATTTAAGTTTGATTATCTTTTCATAACAACTAAAGCTTACGACAGCGAGGAAGCGATGATTCACTATAAAGCGTTAATAGATTCGTGTAGTTGGTTAGTTGTTCTACAGAATGGCGTTGGCAACGAGGAAGTAGTGATTAAGAATTGCGATGAGAATAAAGTTATAAGAATCGTAACTTCACATGGTGCACTAATGGAGAGTCCAGGGCAAGTACGCCATACGGGAATAGGATTTACGAAAATTGGATTTGCGTTTTTAAAACCTCAAAATAATGATCTAGCGTATGAGAAACAAATTCTATTAAAGACTTTACTTGATGCTGGAGGAATAAAAACTGAAATTGTAGACAATATAATTAAATGTTCTTGGGAAAAAGCTTTTGTTAATATTGGGATAAACGCGATAGGTGCGCTAACTCGTTTAAATAACGGTGAACTTTTAGAAAGTGAAATTTTACGGAAATATATGGGTATCGCCGTCAGAGAGGCTTTAGAAGTAGCTAAACTTAAAGAAATAGCACTTTCTGAAAGAGATTACGTAGCTTTAACGTATTCTGTTGCTGAAAAGACCTATAATAATAAAAATTCTATGCTTCAAGACATACTGAAGGGTAAGCCTACGGAAATTGACTTTCTTAACGGTAAAATTGTAGAATATGCAAATAAGTTGGATAAGAAAGTCCCAATAAATGAGTTATTAACTTTTTTGATTAAAGGATTAGAAAGAACATCTAGATAGGGAAGTTATGGCTTTAGGGTCATGAAGTATGCATTTTCCCCGTCTCTGTAATATTTATCCTTTATGCCATGAGTAGCGAAATTAAAGTTCTTGTATAAATTAATCGCAGTAAAATTACTTACTCTTACCTCCAAAACAAACTCGTCTATCTTATACTTTTTTAAATTTTTCATAGAGTTGGTCAATAAGGCTGTAGCGACTCCTAAGCGCCTATAATTTTTTAGTACAGCTATAGATACAAGATGTCCTTTATTTATTAACTTTAGACTAGTTATTGCGGGGGTTTTTTCAACTCTCCACATAATATATCCAACAATTTTTCCGTTTTCATCACATGCAACGAGGAAAGATTCCGGATAATTATCCAATATGCTTTTATAAAAGAAGTAGGGATAATCTTCAGGTAATTCTCTTTCATTAACATCAATCACTGCTTCTAAATCTTCTAGAGTGCATCTTCTTATTGTTATAGGCTTAATATCACTAAAATCTTCAGAGTAATTAATACGAGTATCTTTGTCTGTACCCATAGTTGTTTGAACTCAAGTTGTAGTTCTTTATTTATAAAATAATTGCTAATTAAATATTGTTTTAGAAATTTTTAAGCTTTTTTAATTGGTAAAAAGGTTTAAATTCAATCTTTTAAAATTTTAAAGGCATCTTTTTTTTGTTTTTTTATATATTGAATTATTGTATCTAAAGATACTTGAATGTTATTCTTATTATTAAAAGTCTCAACTATTTTTTTTAATTCTTCTTTATCTGCGTTTTTTAGGTTTTTAGCAATTCTTATCATTTCTGGCAATGTTCTTACAATATTATCAACGATAGTAATATCTGCCCATAAGGAGGTTCTACTTATCGGATTTAAATCAACTGCAATTACTTTTTTTCCGATTTTTTTCAAAGCTTCTGTTCTATCGCCATCTTCTAAAGGGACAAACACAACATCCGCTATTTTTATACCTTTTGGATCGACATTTCTTCTATTGCTAGATAATTCTTGTATTTCAACCATTCTCGTTTCATCGATTCCCAATATCCTTTCTGCTCCCGCATTCTCTAAAACTTTCTTAATTGCTTCTATTCTACCTTCTTTTCTGTAAAATAAGTTAATCTCAAGTGGGGCATTTATTATTTTTGATAGTTCTACCAAATTTCTAGGGCATAAAGCAGCAGTATTTCCATTAACACTTATGACCGGATATTTGGCTAGATATAAAAGCGCAACGCTTGCTTCTATAGCTTTTTTTGCCATCTCACTAGTTCTCTCTCCTAACATGTAATCAAAGCATTCTCCTCTACCATGAGCGACTAATCCTGCTTCAGCAACGATCAAATTTTTCATCCCTTCAATGATTCTATGTCTGTATTTTAGACTTTCATAGCGAGGATGATCTTTAGGAACATCGTGATCTTGATTATTATTTGTTCTCATAATTAATAGAGTTCATAATAAGAGTTGTTTATATAGTTTGAAATAAAGAAAAACTATTAATCTTTTGGATCCTTTTCATTTTTGGTGATTAATATGAGTTCACTCGAACAACGGAAAAGTAATGATTTACAGATATTTCAAACAAAACGGCTATTAAATCAGTTAAAGGACAAGAAAGGCTTTCACACAGAGTTAGTTTCTTTATACATTCCTCACGATCGTAAAATTTCGGATGTAACTAATCACCTTAAGAACGAAATAAGTGAAAGTCAGAATATTAAGTCAAAACTTACCCGGAAAAATGTATTGGATAGTATATCAAGTTTGATGGGTCAGTTAAAAAACATAACAGAAGTGCCTGAAAATGGATTAGTAATGTTTTCAGGGGCAATACCACAAAATAACACACCCGGAACTGAAAGAAACGAATTATATCTCGTACATCCTCCTGATAAAGTTAAAACCTTTAGATACCATTGTGCAAGCGAATTTTTATTATGGCCATTGGAAGAAATGCTCCAAGTAAAGGAAACATATGGTTTACTCGTTATAGGGCGAAAAGAATCTGCTGTGGGATATCTGACAGGAAATCATGTGGAAATAGTGAGAGAATTTACTTCTGGGGTTCATGGTAAGCATAGAGCCGGAGGTCAATCTCAGAAAAGGTTTGAACGACAAACAGAGGAAGCGGAAATCAGATTTTACAGAAGAATCTCTGATGAAGTCAACAAACTCTTTTTAGGCATGGAAGACCTGCAAGGAATTTTCATAGGGGGTCCCGGACCTTCGAAAGAAAAATTTGTAAACGACGAAAGCTTAGATTATCGGTTAAAAGACAAAATTTTGGATGTTGTAGACCTAGGTTATGGAGGAACCGAAGGGATTCGAGCTTTAATTGAAAAAATTAAGGATAAAATTGCTAATGTTAA